>CAMYXG010000062.1 GCA_947303225.1 uncultured Caryophanales bacterium
GTAGTTAATCAATTGGTTCAAAAGACTAATTATTTACCTAATATGAAGAATTATAAAGGAGAGACTGCTCTTGATTTAGCTCTTAGTAATGACTATTTATGTACTGCATTTAAAATATTAGAAGATAAAAGATTTAATAATATAGATATCTTTTCTTTTAAAAATTTATTTAATGCTTCTATTAAGAATACTTTATATGGAAGATATTCTAAGATTACTAATTTAGAAACTATTGTTGAAAATATGGAAAAGAAAGAGTTAGCTCCAATGATGAAGGATTTAGTAAACCATATTCAAGATCAAATGGAAGAGATTAAAGAAGATATTATGAATTATCATTTTGGATTATTGGAATCAATTATTAATAGTTATTTAGTTATGCAGTATTAATTTTTAGTTTTTTAATTTATATAATAAGAATATAATACGAACAAAAAATTGACAAAAATTGTAAAATATGTTATAATTATACATGTCAAAGGGGAGTAGTTCTGAAATAATTTAATTCGTCTTTCGAAGTAATTCCGGATTAAATAATATTTAATTATTGAACAAGACTTTTGTACAAATATTGTACATAGTCTTGTTTTTTTTTGACTATGTATAAAGGGGGGATTTTTATGATTAAAACAAATGTTGAGTTACAAAGAATGATGCAAAATGAACAAGAAAGAGAGAATTATCAAAGACAATTATTCGAGTATAATCATTTAAGATTATGGGAGAGATTGTTTACTTCAGCACCAGAAAAACCGGTTGCGATTGATCCACAAATAAAAGTAGGAGAGCGTTTTGCTATTCAATATGGCCAATTAAGTGCTCCTCTTCATTTAGAGAATGTAGTTGATTCACCTGGATCATATATTCATTTACTTGATTATGGGCCTATTGGAATTGATAGTAGATATGATGGTATGTGGACTATTGTAGAATATCAGGGAAATAATATTTTTAAAGATTTATTGACCGGAGAATATATTTCAAAAGGTCTTTTTGTAGAAGATGTTTATTATTCACCTGGTACTGCTTTTTTAGGAGAAGATGATATTGAGCAGTTATATGAAGTTCCATTTGGGATTCATTCAGACTATTTACGTGCGAGCGTTTATGGAAATATTGGTGATGTGGAAATAACTTTAACTGAGATTACTCCTGAAATTAATCAGTTGATTGAAGAGGAGACAATTCCAGTTATTGATGAAATAATGAATGCTATTGAAAGACAAAAATCTTCTAATGTAAGATTTATTAATAGTTGGTTAACTTCTTATATTAGGGCTAATGAAGATATGGTTAGATTTATTTCGTATAATTATCCTAGACGTCTTAAAAGACAATTGAATTATATTGAAAGCTTAAAAAGAATTAGGGAACAACAGAGTCATCCAGCTAAGGTGAAAAAATAATGAAATTAGAGAGAAAATATTATTCATTTATTAAACTAGTATTAGCTGGTACATTGGCTGGAACGATGTTATCTGGATGTATTACTAGTCATCCTTATGAAACTGAAACAGGGATTGTATTAGATTATAATAATGAAGAAAATGATTTAAAGAAGGCATCTTTTGGTTATTTGATTGCGAATGATGGTGTGTTGGATTCCATGGCTATTCAGCAAATGAGTTCTTATGATCAGTTTGGGTTAATTGTTCGTATTAGTTCGTCTAGAGTAAGTTCTTTTCAGATAATAGACAATATTCAAAGTATATTAGAACAATATGAGGTTGGTGGTCCTATTTATTTGGATATTACAAGTTTACCTTATGATATGACTGAAGAGGAATTCTATGATCGTGTTATGTTTATTTGTAAAGTATTGGAAGATAATGGATGCTATGTTGGAATTTATGGTACAATAAATGGACTAGATTGTTTTGAACAAATATCAGAGGAAAGAAATGATGGTCAATATTCGCAATATGATATCATGGTTTTTGATTCTAATGGAGAAGTTGATTTAGATTCTTTTAGAGGTTCTTCCGTTGATAATGGAGAAAGTGTCAAAATAATAGATGGAAGAAATCCATTTCCTATTATTGCTGAAAAACATTTGAATCAGATTGATGATGATTTTCAAATAGAAGATTATCCATATATCGTTCAAGAAGGAGATACTTTATGGGCTATCAGTGAACAGTTTGGTGTTTCTTTAGATGAATTGATTAGCTATAATAACATAGAAGATGCTAGTATTATATATCCTGGTACAGTAATTAGAATTCCAAGTATGAATCAAGATATTGCAATAGAATCACCTTCTGTTCCTGAAATAATTGAAGAAGAAAGTATTAATTCAGTTGAGGAAAATAGCCCTTATCACACTGATGTAAGTGTTATTATTGATGTTAGTGATTGTAATGGCTATATTGATTGGGATTTAATTGCACAACAATATCAAGAAGGTAAAATTGCTGGAGTTATTTTACGTATTGCAGACCATTGGACGTCAGGAAAAGATGGTAACAAAGGTAGTTATTCTTTTTATGAAGATAGATACTTTAAGCGAAATCTTTCAGAATGTAATCGTTTAGGTATTCCTTATGGATTTTATGTATTTACTAGATTTTTTAATGAGGAAACAATGAATACTGAATTGTATGATTTAGAAAATTATATTGATTCGATTTTATTGAGTTCGGATGAAAATTTAGTACTTAATCCTACATTTCCATTTTATATTGATGCTTTTGAACCAGATGCTAGTGAGCAATACTATTTACTTCATTCTGGAAATGTGGAAGATGTTAAGTTAGGGGCTCGTCTAATGAATGAATTTGCTAGAAAATTATCCGAAAGGGGATATACTATTGGTCTTTATGCAAATAGAGGTGATTTTCTTCAGTCTGGTTTGGGCGAATTTATAGATTATGATGTAATTGGAATGTTGTGGCTTGCTGATTATGGTTATGATGTACCACTTTCTATAGGAGAGCATACACTTTCTAAGTCTTGGCTACTTAGTGATGGTAATTGTTATATTATGTATCAAGTTTCTTCTAAGGGGTCAATTGAAGGAATTGAAGGATTTATTGATATTGATTTATGTTCATCAGATTTTGTAAAAAAAAGTAATGCTCAACAAAGTTTTGGAATAGGTAAGAGATAGTTCTTATCTATTCTTTTTTTTTAATATATGTTATTATATATAGGAATGGAGTGGTACTATGCGATTACCTGATTTTAGAGAAGCAAAAACAAGAGATAAAAGAGAGTATCATAATAGAAAGTATAAATTAGATAAATCTCTTTGTAATAAGTATAAGAATAAGACTTATTTTATAAAAACTTATGGTTGTCAGATGAATGAGCATGATAGTGAGAATATTAGTGCTTTACTAGAAGAAATTGGTTTTACTAGAATCAATTCTTATTTAGATGCTGATTTAGTATTATTAAATACTTGTAGTATACGTGAAAATGCTCATAATAAGGCATTTGGTATGCTAGGTCGATTAAAGCATTTAAAGAATGAAAGAAAAGATTTATTGATTGGTCTTTGTGGGTGTATGGCACAGGAAGTTAGTGTAGTAGAAGAAATCTTGAAGGATTATCCTTTTGTTAATTTTGTATTTGGTACTCATAATATTAATGAATTACCTAATATTTTAGATAAAGCTATTGCAGAGAATAAACAACAAATTGAAGTACATTCAAGAGAGGGAGATTTGTATGAAGGGTTACCTGTTGTTAGAGCTAATCCTTATAAAGCATATGTTAATATTATTTATGGTTGTGATAAGTTTTGCACGTATTGTATAGTTCCTTATACTAGAGGAAGAGAAAGAAGTAGAAAGAAAGAGGATATTTTAAGAGAAATAGATCAATTAATTCAGGATGGTTATCAAGAAGTTACTTTATTAGGACAAAATGTTAATGCTTATGGGAAAGATTTATATGATGATTATAATCTAGGTGATTTATTAGAAGAGATTGCGTTAAAAGATATTCCTAGAATTCGTTTTATGACATCACATCCTTGGGATTTTACTGATAAAATGATTGAGGTTATCGGAAAGTATCCTAATATTATGCCTAGTGTTCATTTACCTGTACAGAGTGGATCCAGTCGTATTTTAAAATTAATGGGAAGAAGATATACTAGGGAAGAGTATTTATCTTTATTTCACAAGATACAAGATACTGTTCCAGGAGTTAGTTTATCAACTGATATTATAGTAGGATTTCCAGGAGAGAGTGAAGAGGATTTTCAAGAGACATTAAGTTTGGTGGAAGAATGTAAGTTTGATAATGCATTTACTTTTATTTTTTCACAAAGAGAAGGAACTCCAGCTTGTAAACTAAAAGATGAAGTGCCAATTTCTGAAAAAGAAAAAAGATTACAACGATTAAATGAAATTGTAAATCATTATTTTTTAGAGAATAATCAGAAATTGATTGGTACAAATGTATTAGTATTGGTAGAAGGTGTATCTGAAAAAAAAGGAATGTATTATGGATATAGTGAAACTAATAAATTAATAAATTTTACTTCTGAGAGAGAAATTCAGGCAGGAGAAATTGTTTCAGTAGAAATTACGGATGCGAAGACATGGAGTTTAGATGGAAGAGTTTTATAATGCATTAGAAGATGTAGTTTCTTGTGTATGTCAATCTACTGAATATCAAAATTGTCTGAATATTCGAGAAAAAATGTCAAATAATTCAGAATTAGTTGAGCTTATTCAAAACATAAAAAAGGTACAGAAACAATATATTCGTAGTAATTATGATAAAGAATTAAAAAGGAAACTAGATGATATGAAAAACCAATTAGAACAAATTCCTATTTATGTAGTTTATTTGCAAAATTTAAATATTGTAAATGAAAAGATAGAATATATAAAAGATAGTTTGAATGATTACTTTTATCAATTATTTAATGAATAAAAGAAGAACTCATATGAGTTCTTCTATTTTTTCTGGTTCTGTGTTAGGAGATTGTGGACTTGTATTATTTGCTTGTACAGGTGTTGTGGAATTATTATTGTTCATGATTTGTTTTGCTTCTAAATCAAATCTTACCATAGCTGGATCATCAATTTGATCTGTTTTTTTGATTGGAATTTCTTTTAATTTTGTTTTATTATTATTTGTTTTCTCTAGTTGTTTGTTATCTTTTTTAAAGATACCTATTATTTTTATCATTAATAAAATAATCAATAATAAGAAAAATGGTATAATTATGTAAGCAATTATAGGTGAGGTAGAGAAACTCATTTCTCCAAGAATATAAGTATAATTATTCATATTTTATATCCTTTCTATTATTAATAATTATTTAATGTTTTTAGTATTTCTTCAGCAGTTTTATCTATAAATTTCTCTACAGGTTCTATATCAATTGTATATGTTTTTTCTTCTTTAGAATTTTCTATTAAAATTCCCATTTTATTAATCAAAATATCTAAATCTTCAATTGGAATTTCTTTTATTTTTGTTTTTGGTTTTTGAAAATCTTCATAGAATAATGATAAATCAAGATTATAGTCATCAATTATTTTTATGTTTAGGTTTGTATAATCAGAATAAATCATATTTTTCATTTCTTCTTTTGTTGCGGGAACTATTGTTCCATCTAAAAGCTTGATAGAATTGTTTTTTATTATTTCATTCATAAATTCTTCTTTCCACTTTTTATCTGTATATAAATGAGTGAAATATCCTAAATCAAAAGAATTATATTGAAAAAGAGGATATCTTTTTATGAATAAATTTATATTAGGAAGATTATCTGGTGTGTTAATTTGAAAATGAGATTCTTCATGATCTGTGCCTAGTTGGCTAGAAATATCAGGAGCAATTGCGCCTAAATAAAAATCTTTTTTATTATCTATTGTTAATTTTTCTTCTACTATTTGAGCGATTGCTAGATGAATAAGTGCTGATGCCATATGTTTTCCTCCTTATTATATATTCATTATAACATTAAATTTTATTTTTAGTACTTTTTTTTATGCTTTTACATATATTAGATTAGGAGGAGTTTATGGCTAATTATAAAGAAATTGTTACAAAGGCAGTTATTTCTAAGGGAAAAAAACTATTTACAACGACAAATCAAGTTCATGTTAGTAATCCTTCTACTATTTTAGGATGTTGGGTTATTAACCATAGTTTTCAAGGAAATAAGTCGGGAAATGATATTGTGATTGATGGAAGTTATGATGTGAATATATGGTATTCTTATGATAATGATACAAAGACAGATGTTTTGAAAGAAACAAATACTTATCATGAAGTTGTTCATATGAGAGAAGTTGATGATATTACTGGGGATGAAATTATTGTACGTAGTTTAAAACAACCAAATTGTGTAAAAGTAGATATTGAAGGAGATACCATTCACTATACGATTGAGAAAGAACTTGGTATTGAATTAGTGGGTGATATTAAAGTTAAAATAGAAGCAAATGATGAGGAAGATCCTTGGGATGATATTTTGGAAGAAGAGAAAAAACAAGAAACTATTTCACAAAATATTGATCAAGTGAATGAAGAGTTTATTGAAGATACTATCTAGCACTTAGGTGCTTTTTTTATACAAAAAATTATTAATTGACGATAAAAAATATTCTATTATATAATATGGGTAAGATAGGGAGTATAAGTATATGAGAAGAAGTAAAAAGAAAAATAGTATTATTTTATTAGTATTACTGTTATTAGGAATCAGTTTAGGATATGCATTATTATCTAGTAATTTAAATATTACAGGTACTACTAGTTTAAGTAGTAATACATGGAATATTCATTGGAGTAATTTAGCTGTTACGAGTGGTAGTGTTACAGGTACACAGGTCACAACTCCCGCAGCTATTAAAACAGGTAATACGGAAGTAGAGTATTCTATTACTC
>CAMYXG010000063.1 GCA_947303225.1 uncultured Caryophanales bacterium
GCAACAGTATCAACAGGAATTAGTATCTTCTCTGGATACTATGTAGCATGAACATTCACTATAATACTAAATATAATAACTCCAAAAATAGTTCCTTTAAATATTTTTTTCATAATCCACCTCTTTTTTATACTTTTGAATAACATATTCAGAAATTGCCTTTTTATCATTTTCTAAACGTCGATATAATATTTCTCGTTCAATATCTTCAAAAATATTTTTTAAATACTCTCCAGGAGAAATACCCAATACTTCCATAATAGATTCTGCATCCATCACAATATCTTTTCTACTTTTAATTGGTAAAGATGCATAGGCTTCTGTAATATCCTTAATATCATAGCCCTGTATCTCGCCAGCAACACTATTAACATATAAGCCATATTGATATAAAACCATTTCATCAAAAGGATTATCTCCAATCACATGATTAATATCTCGAATCATATCCATTTCATTTTTATTAAAAGGATATTTATCTTGAACATTTACAATAGTCCAAATTCCCATCAAACCAATTTTATCTGTTTCTAAAACTTTGTCAAGGTTTTGCAATTCCAATTCTTTATCTAATCCTAACTCTAATAATAATTTTATACCATTTTTATAATTTGGACTAGTAAAAATTTTCTCTAATTCCATTTTTTTACGATAATATGATAGATTTTTTACTGAAGATCTTACTTCTAAAATAGCATCAATGATTTCTTGATCAAGGGAAAAATCCAATATAGTAGCAAATCGAACAGCACGAAGAATTCTTAAACTATCCTCTTCAAATCTCTCCTTTGCTTTACCAACAGTACGAATAAGTTTATTTTCTAAATCTTCTCTTCCATTTAAGTAATCAATAATCTCACCATTTTCATCCATACAAATTGTATTAATAGTAAAATCTCTCCTTAGCAAGTCTTCATATAAGTCATCAATATATTTAATTTCAACTGGCTTCCTATGATCATCATATTGAATTTCTCTTCGAAAGGTTGTTATTTCAAACTGAAGGCCATGCTTTTCTACCTTCACAGCCCCATAATCTTCACATGGCAAACAACTTTCTTCAAAAATCTCTTTAATTTCTTTAGGTGTTGCATTCGTAGTAATATCAATATCTTTAGAATCAATATCCAACAAAGAATCTCTAACAAAGCCACCAACAACATAAGCTTTAAATCCTCGACTTGTGATTTTTTTTAGTATTTTTAGAGCAATATCCTGCACGAATAATCACCACCCACTATTATTATAACACATTCAAAAAAAAAGAACCTATAACAGCTCTTTTTTTTCACTAATTTAATATTAGTTTACAGCATCTTTTAATGCAGATCCTGCCTTGAAAGTAACAGCATTTCTAGCAGCAATCTTAACAGTTTCACCTGTTCTAGGATTACGACCTTCACGAGCTGCTCTCTTTGAAACAGCAAAAGTTCCAAATCCAACTAGTGGCACTTTATCTCCTTTTACTAATGCTTCTGTAATAGCAGCAAAAGTAGCATCGATTGCTCTAGTAGAGTCAGCTTTAGTTAATCCTGTAGCTGTAGCAACAGCTTCTACTAATTCAACTTTTTTCATATATATTTACCTCCCTATGTAAATTAAGCATTTTAGCATGCTTACACATTAAAATTATCATGTTTTAAAAGAAAAAGCAATATTTATGGGCGAAATTTACTAAGTTTTTGATTAATATCAGTCAAAAGTGCAATAATATGACCAATAGCAAAGATAAATAAAGACAAAAGTAAACTTCCAAACCATATCGCAATAGTCAAAGAAAAATTAAATTGTTTCACCAAACAAGCATCTGAATAAAAATATGAACTTGTTTCACATGTTGCAAATAAATTACCTAAAATAATTCCTAAGAAAAAGAAGAAAACAAATACTCCTATAGCAAACCATTGATAAAAATTAAAAGAATGCTTACGGACCTCTTTTGTAACTGTATTAATCTTTGGAAAATCTTTTTTTTCTTTTCGAACTTCATCAAAAAAATCCATATTATTCATCTCCCTCATCTTTTTTCTTTATACTTTTTTTAGAAGAAGTGCTCTTCTTTTTTATTGATTTTTTATCCACTGACTCATCTTTCTTTATAGAATCTTTATCGTCTGTAAAATAACTACTAACGTCTTGTGATACTTCACTTACTTTATCTTTTATATTTTGAACAGTATCATCTAAATCAACTTTTTCAATCGTAGTTTTAATTTTATCAGTTGTCTCATCCACTGTCTGTTTCAATTCTTCCTTAATATCATCAAAATTTCCATCATTCATCGCATCAATTTTTTTAGCATCAAGATAATCACGATATAGAAAGATATATCGTCCAAACAATACAGCAAAAACTGTATCCAAAGTAGATAAAATAACTCCACTAATCACAACAGTACTAATTAAATTTACTGCTAAAAGAAAAGCACTAATAACAATAACACTATAAAATGATACATCATTACTAAATTCATTAAATGGAGAATGATAAAGTCTCAACTCTTTCCATACTCTTGTATCCCGAAAAAAAGTATGAAATAAATAAACTAGAAAGATAAAGTCTAATATAAAAGACAATACTGTATTTAAAGAAAAAGACTGAACCATAGTAAGTAATGATGTTATAGATGAAATAAAATATAAAAACATTAAAAATACATTCAAATAATTAAAATATTTTTTTCCAACGGAAAACTTAAGCATTATAAAATAAATTAGAATTAATAAGTAAATACTATTATGATTAATAACACTACCAAATAATGTAAGAGAAAGATTTGTTCCATAAGTAAACGACTGACTACAAACAACAATTCCAGCTATTACTGCAATAATACAATTAATAATAGTATTAGCATTATTATACCAAACGACCTCTTTTTTATTTGTTTTATTCATTCTATCACCTTCCTTTTAAATTATAACATTATTTAAACTAATAAAGTAGTAGAAACTAAAATTTCTTTAAAACTTGACAATCCTATGATATAATAAGTACGGATATGGAGGGGATTCTATGAAACTGCCAACAGTTGCTTTAGTGGGAAGACCTAACGTCGGAAAATCAACTTTATTTAATAAAATAATTGGAAAAAAAATATCAATCATTGAAGACCTTCCAGGGGTCACAAGAGATCGAATTTATCAAGAAGCATCATACAATAGGAAAAGATTTTATTTGATTGATACTGGTGGAATAGATGCCACAAAAATGGACTTTAATTCTGAAATAAAAATGCAAGCAGAAATAGCCATTAAAGAAGCAGATATCGTAGTTTTTATTGTAGATGGAAAAGAAGGACTTACAACAAATGACTTATTTGTAAGAGATATTCTAAGAAAATCTGATAAAAAGATTATTGTAGCCATCAATAAAATAGATGTTAAAGAAGCACAAAATAATCTTTATGATTTTTATGAATTAGGATTTGATACTTATATTCCAATTAGTAGTATTCATAATACCGGTTTTGTTGAATTAATGGATACGATTACCATGAACTTTAAAGAAAAAGAGGAAGAAGAAGATAATCGAATACATTTCTGTATAATTGGTAGACCAAATGTCGGAAAAAGTTCTCTAATGAATGCCCTATTAAAAGAAGATCGTGTTGTAGTATCAAACATAGCCGGAACAACAAGAGACTCAGTAGACTCTATCTTAAAATATAATAATGAAGAATTTGTAATGATTGATACAGCTGGAATGAGAAAAAAAGGAAAAGTATTTGAATCAATAGAAAAATATAGCTTATTTCGTTCACTAAAAGCAATTGATAGAAGTGATATCTGCTTAGTTGTAATAAACGCAGAAGAAGGCATAAAAGAACATGATAAACATATCACCGGATATGCCATTGAAAGAGGAAAAGGATTAATCTTTGTAGTCAATAAGTGGGATACTGTAAAAGATACAACCATTCAAGAATTTGAAAAACAAATGCGTTCCGAATTTCAATTCGCAACATACGCACCTATTGTATTTTTATCAGCACTAACAAAAAAAAGAATTCATACATTAATGCCTGAAATAATTAAAGTAAAGGAAAATATCAAAAAAGAAATAAAGACAAGTATATTAAATGAAATAATTCAAGATGCTTATCAATTAAATATTCCACCATCATATAAAGGAAAAAGATTAAAAATATATTTTTCATCTCAAACTGGAATAAAACCACCTAAATTTACTTTTCGAGTAAATAATAAAGGACTAGTACATTTCTCATATGAAAGATATTTAGAAAACAAAATAAGAGAAAACTTTGACTTTGAAGGAACTCCAATTATATTACAATTTAAAAATAGGAGCAGTGATGATTAATGATTATAGGAAATAATAATAATAAATTAGATATGAATAGTATTCTAAAGAATCCAAATATAGAAAATGAACGAATCAAACAACACACCAATGTAAATAGTAAAAAAGAAATGTCCTCTAAAGCATATAATATGTTAGAAGAACGTTATCAAAATGGATTAATAACATTAGAAGAATTCACAAAAAAATGTAACGAAATAAGAAAACAGCAATAATAAGAAGAAAACCTTCTACATATACTATGATAGGAGGTTTTAAATTGAAAGAAAATTTGTTCCATAAAATAGAAAAAAAAACAAACATTAATAAAGAAACAATTATAGCTTTAGCTAACAAACTACAAAAAAATGATATGAAAAATGAAAACTCAATTAGAGAAATCATTCAAGATATTAGTAAACTTACTGGAAAAGAAGTAAGTAAAGAACAAGAACAAAAAATAATAGAGGCAATTCAAAAAGACAAAGTCCCAAAAAACATAGATAATATGTTATAAAAAGATTTTGTTCTTTTTTTTGTGATTTTTCATAAATATAAAATAAGGAGAGAATTTATGGAAAAATATGAAATCATTAAAAACATCGCCCAAAGAAGTGGCGGAGACATTTATCTAGGTGTAGTAGGCGCTGTTAGAACGGGAAAATCAACTTTCATCAAAAGAATGGTAGAAACTCTTATTATTCCAAATATGGAAGATGAATATGAAAAGAAAAGAGCTTTAGACGAAATACCTCAAAGTGCTGCTGGAAAAACAATTATGACAACAGAACCAAAATTTGTTCCAAACAATACAGCAAAAATTAAAATAGATGACATTAATTGTAATGTAAAGCTGATTGACTGTGTTGGATATATGATTAATAATGCTATTGGGGCAACAGATGAAAACGGACCAAGAATGGTAAAAACACCATGGTATAATGAAGAAATACCATTTACAGAAGCAGCAGAAATTGGTACTGAAAAAGTAATTAAAGAGCATTCTACAATAGGAATAGTGGTTACTTCAGACGGATCAATAGGAGAATTTCAAAGAGATGACTATCTAGAAGCCGAAAAAAGAGTAGTAGAAGAATTAAAAGCTATCGGGAAACCATTTATTGTTATCCTAAACTCTACTCACCCTAATCTACCAGATACAGAACATTTATCACACAATTTACAAGAAGATTATAAAGTACCTGTGTTACCAATAAACATAGAAACAATGAAAGAAAAAGAAATGATTAATATTCTAAGAGAAGCCTTATACGAATTCCCAGTATTAGAAGTTAGAATTAATATGCCAGAATGGATTGCTATTTTAAATCCAGATAATAAAATTAAAAGAGCATATATAGAATCCATAAAAGAAAGTGTAGTTGAAATTGATAAAATAAGAGATATAGAAAAAATAACAGAACATTTCCTAGAAAATGAATACATAGAAAAATGCTACTTATCTGATATCGATACCTCTACCGGGATTATTACCGTAAATCTAACAGCACCTATACAACTATATAATGAAACACTAAAAGAATTAATTCATGTAGATATAAAAAGTAAAGCCGATTTATTATCATTATTTCAAGAATACAATACTGCAAAAAAAGAATATGATAGCATTAAATATGCATTAAAAATGGTAAAACAAACTGGATACGGAATCGCCACTCCAGGAGTAGAAGACATGAAATTAGATAAACCAGAAATCATCAAGCAAGGTCCAAGATACGGAGTAAAACTGAAAGCAGTAGCTCCATCAATTCATATGATTAAAGTAGACGTAGAATCAACATTTGAACCAATTATAGGAAGTGAAGTTCAATCTAAAGAATTAATTGATTATTTAACAAAAGACAATGAAAAGAATCCAAATGATATATGGAAAAGTGAAATATTTGGTAGAAGTTTAGACTCTATAGTTCAAGAAGGAATTCAATCAAAAATAAATCTTATGCCAGATAACATAAGATTTAAACTACAAAATACATTGACAAGAGTAGTAAATAAAGGAAGTAATAATGTTATTACCATTGTAATTTAAAAGAAGCATTTCACTAAAAAATGCTTCTTTCTTTATTGTAATTTCGAAATATAAGACATATATTGATTATACAAGTCTTCCGTTGCAAATTGTATTTTTCCATCTTCAACAACCCAAGAATCTTGATTAGCGACTAAAAAATTCAAGACATCAATACTCACATCTATTGTATGGTTTACCTTTATCTTCATATTAGTTAGTAAAATATTATTATCCGAAAATTTCTGTTTCATAGATTCATCTAACATAAATTCATTATACAAATTAATAAAATAAGAATCTGTTATTTTACTTGTAATATTATCCTTAATAACTTCTTCCTCTGACATACGAATCAATTGATCCACCCTACGATTAAAATCTTCTTTCTCAGTTTTCAAATAATCTAATGATTTCTGAAAAGTTGGACCATCTTGACAATAATTATCATAAGATAAAATATTAGTTAGATGAGCATCTTCCATAATATGTAATGTATCTTGTAAAGAAACAGC
>CAMYXG010000064.1 GCA_947303225.1 uncultured Caryophanales bacterium
CTATAGGGATATCCTGTGTATTCCGCTATTGCTTTTACAACTCCTTCTGCGTACTTATTAATATTATTTTTCAATTTAGTGGCATCTTTTTCATTATCAATGAATCCATATTCAATTAAAACGGGTTCTGTATTACCAGTTTCTCTTAAAATATAATAATAATCCTTATTTGGATTTTCTGGTAATCTTCTTTGATATATTTTTCTTTTAACTTGACCTTTATCTCCTATATTTTCTAATATTAAGTTTGCTAGAGTAGAATCGTTTTTTAAAGAATAAACTACTTCTGCACCTTCTGCTCCTCCTGCATTAATATGATTTGATATTAAAATAGTATTTGGATCATTATTATATAAGCTTAGTACTTTATTAATTCTTTCTTGTTTTGGCAAATAGGTATCATCTGTTCTAGTCATTTTAGCAGGTATTCCTAATTCTTGCAATCGATTATAAATATAGTTAGCTGCTTGTAGAGTTAAATCTTTTTCTTCTAAATTGTTACCAACTGCACCACTATCCAAGCCACCATGTCCAGCATCTACTATTATTCCTACTAATGAATCTTTATTCATAACTTCACCTCTATAATAAAATATGGATTTTTTTTATTATGGATACATTTTTTCAAGAAAAAAGCAGACATTTCTGTCTACTTTTAGGGTTGATTATTTTGATTCTCTATTTGTGGTACTTCTTTTGCTTTCTTTCCTCTCTTTATCAAGAATATCATTAATAGAACCACAGCTATAATTAAACTAATTCCTAATATTGGTCTAAATCGAATCCATGCTAGTGCAATTATTATTAAGCTAATAGAAAGTCCAAGAATAAAGGATACGAAGCCAACTGCTATACCAACTATGTTTCCCAATATTGGTATAAAACTTGATATTGTACTGATTGGTCCTAATATAGCTCCTATTCCTCCTATTATCAAGATGGTTCCAACTAAACGTAGTAACCATTTTATTAGTTTGTTATCTTGTTTTATCGCATTTATCATTTCAGTACCTGAATGAGTACCTTCCATAATTCTATTTATTGATTTACCTTCTTTTGAAACAAAACTTACAAATGTTGAACCCTTTTGAACTGCTAATACACTAATTTCTTTTGAATTGTTGTATACAAATGATATTCTAACATCTCCAATTTTTGGGTTATCTATATCCGTTGATGTTGTAATATACTGATTAGAAATAGTCATTCCTAACTTTGAAATCGTTTCTTCATCATAATCTTTATAGTTTGTTTTTGTGCTTAGCATTTCTAACTGATTTGATGATAGGGTAAAAGCTCCTAGTTTTACATTGCTTGCTGTATATTTCTCATTCTCATATGCTTTTTGTTGTGGATTTTCATGACCACTTTGATGAAAACTACTAGAGTCTATTAAGTCATTAGACCAGGCTTTTTTATAATGATATGTTGTATTTCCATCATCATCTATATCACTATCTTCTTTCCACTGATATACTTCCACAATTCTTTTCATAACTGGCGTTACTACTTTTACTTGAAAAGTCATGTCTGTTAGTTCTTCCTTATTGACTAACTGTCCTGATGTAGCAACTAGTTTTCCCTCATTACTAGAATCTATTTTATCACTTGTTATATCAATCACACTTTTGTCCATCTCTGCTGTAGTTTTCATATTTTTTACATTATTTCCTTCATTCCACCATAGTACTATAATTCCTATTACAATGAGTATCAATCCACCAAGAATTCCTTTAAATGAATTTCCTATTTTTTTCATACTTACACTCCTTTTCTATCATTATATAAAATCTATTTGCAAAAAGAAAGAGTTTATTATGCTTTCTTTCTAATGTTGATGATGATATAATATAGATAATAGAGGTGATAGGCTATGAAGAGTAATTATCGATTTTTTTTATTAACGTTGTTGGGAACATTTTCTGTATTTGTAATGACAGTTATTTTATTTTCACGTTTTTCCTCTAGTTATGCTATTCCCACAGGAGTAGATCGTTCTGGAATTCCAAGTAGTACTTTTACATCTAATGTAACATCTAATAGTAAAACTAATTATATGCAAGCAGCATTATCTTCTGAAAGTACTTCTATTATTTCTAATTTTGCTATTCCTGCTAATTTTAAAAGTAATGATAATACAACACCACTTTATCAGTTAATGAAAAATCTTGATACTCCTACTAATCAAGAGCAGTTTGAAATTATAGATAATAATCCTGAAAGTATCTCTGATAATGGAATTCAATATATATTAGCACATGGATATAATATATCTAATTTAAATCATACTATATTCACATCTGGTGTTTATGGATCTGTTACAGATAATAATATCAAACAATATGTTACTCAAATTGCTTTATGGTTATATATTTATGAGAACAAAACATCTTTTGCAGATAGTTATTGTATAAATGAAGGATGTGATTTTAAAAATACTAGTACTGGATCACTTATGACTTCAACAGAGATTCGTAATCTTATTAATACCGCAGGTTCTAATAATAACTTTCAGTATTTAAAATATATTATTGCTCTTGTTGATCAAGCAACAGATTATGAAGGAAGAGAACCTTCTCAACTTGCTTCTTTTACTTCTAATAGTTTATCTTATCAAATCAATGATAACGCTACTTTGCTTCTTACAGATGCTATTACACCAAGTGCAAGTTCTAATCAAAATAACTATTTATACTATTCTGTTGAAATTCAAGATCCTAATTCTTATGGTGTATATCTTGTTGATACTAATAATAATGAATTATCTTCTACTAATACTATGAATGGTTCTTTTAAAATTGCTGTTCCTCTTAGAGAAAATCTATCAGATATGGATTTGAGTAGTATAGAAATACAAATATATGGACACTTCGTTCGAGATGATGGATATGCTTATCGAGTTACATCTTCTACCAATCCTTTGGTTAATGATGATAAGACTCAAAAGTATTCTGATATATTATATGGCTACACTCCAAGTGAAGTTGTAGGTACTAGTTTTAATTTATATAATTTTGTAAAGGTTAGTAAAATTGACGTTACAAATTCTAATGAACTTCCAGGTGCTAAATTGGAAATAACTAAGAAAGATCAAGATGATTGGAATATTTCTTGGACTTCAACTGATAAACCTCATTATATTGGTCTAGATAATGGTAGTTATACTTTGTGTGAAACTACTGCTCCAGAAGGATATCAGTTAAATACTGAGTGTATTGATTTTGAAGTTGATGATAGTCATATTGTAGCAGTTGAAATGAAAAATAGTCCAATCGTTCCTACAGAGGATACAGGATTATTTAGTCCTAAAGTAATCTATTTTATTGGGTTCTTATTTACCATAACTGGTGTGATATGGATGCTTTATGTAATTTATCAATATCCCAAAAAGTCAAAATAAAAAAGAGAAATCTCTTTTTTTTATAGCATATTTTTTCTTTTTAGTATCCAAGCTATGATTAGAGATAGTACAATTGATATTATCGTTATAATAAGACAGGCAGCTGGATTAGTTGAAATACTACCTAATGGTACATTCATTCCTAGGAAAGATGAAATCATCGTTGGAATGGATAAGACAATTGTTGCTCCTGCTAAAAACTTCATAATATAATTTAGATTATTTGAAACAATATTAGCATAAGTATCTGTAATAGAAGATAAAATATCTCGATATATACCACTCATTTCTATTGCCTGTTTATTCTCTATAATAGCATCTTCTAGTAAATCTAAGTCATTCTCATATAATGGAAAAATAGTTCCTTTTGATAGTTTTTCTAATACTAAATCATTCGCTTTTAGAGAAGTAATAAAGTATACTAATGTTTTTTCAATCTCCAATAGTTCTATTAAATCTTTGTTTTCTGTTGATTGCTCTAATTCTAATTCTTTTGCTTCTATATCTTTGTTTACTTGTTTTAGTGCTTTCAAATAATTATTTGATGTTTTTAATAGTATTTGAATAAGAAATCTTACTTTCTTTGCTGTTCTAAACTCTTTTATTTTATTCTTTTTAAAATCATTTAGAATAGTTGTTCTTTTTGGAGAAACTGTTATCACATAGTTATTATCTGTAATTATAATACCTAATGGGTAAGTTTTATATGTATGTCTTTCTTCTTCTTGTTCCAAGTACGGAGTGTCTATTACTACCAAAGTTGCATTTCCACTTTGCTCTACTCTTGGCAATTCTTCATCATCAAGCATTTTCATAATCAAATCTTTATCTACTTTTGTTTTTAATACTACTTTATCTATTTCGTCATTTGTAGGAGTACTCAGTTCAATCCAGGAATCCATTGTTATTTTTTTTGTTTTTTTTATGGCTTTATCTGTTAAATTTGTTTTAAAAATTTTTATCATAGTATCATACTCCCTTTCCGTCGATTATTATAGCATGACTTTATTTTATATACAATTATTACTATTATTTTCTTTTTCATAAAAAAATAGTATCTATATGATACTATTCTTTTAATGTGATTTTTGTTGTCTTTTCTTTATCATTTCTGATATAAGTTACTTCTATTTGATCTCCTGCTTGATGTTGATATAATTCATAACGAAGGTAAGCAATATCTTTCACTTTTACATCGTCTATTTTAATAATGATATCTCCCTTTTTTAGACTTGAGTTGGATGCACTTGATCCATCTTTTACTTCTGTTACTACTACACCTTCTGTTATTTTAGTAGAAATCTTTATATTATGCTTAATCAATCCACTCGTATCAGAAGCATTAATCATATTTATTCCTAGTACTGGCCATTTGATTTTCTTACCATTTTCTAGTGAGTCTACATGATTCATTGCATATTCAATTGGAATTGCAAATCCCATTCCTTCAATATCATCATCTACTAACTTCAATGAGCAAATTCCGATTACTTCTCCATTTACATTTAAAAGAGGTCCACCACTATTTCCAGGATTTATGGATGCATCAATTTGTAGAACTCTCATAATCCAATCATTGTTTGATGTGCTAGAAACGTTTATAGATACTTTTCTATCTTTTCCTGATAATACTCCAGAAGTAACACTACCACGATAATTAGCTCCTAATGGTGAGCCTACTGTAAAAACAGTATCTCCTAGATTCATTTTTTCACTACTTCCAATACTGGCTACTAGTGTTACTTTCTTTTTATCAATCCGTAATACTGCTAAATCTAAGTATTCATCTTTTCCTAATAATTCTGCATCTATTTCTTCTTCTGTTTCTAAAAGAATACTTATTCTATCACTATCACTAATTACATGTTCATTCGTTAATAAGTATCCATATTTATTATCTACTTTATAAATAAAACCTGTACCACTGTTTTCCATAGAACCATTTCTGTATCCCTGTACAACTACAACAGCATCATATATTTTTTTCACAGAAGCAGCAAGTGAACTTTTTTCATATACTTCTGTTTCATTTTTTGTTACGATTAGATTATTTTTACTTCCTAAGATAGTATTTACTAAAGGCGTAAATTGAATCAAGGCTAACATCACAATTCCTCCTACTAGGAATGATGATATAATTAGAAAAATTTCTTTTATTAAATCTTTCTGAATTCCTTTATTCATCTACGTCTTTACTCCTTTCTATCTTTGCTAAATCTTGCCAATTCACAGGAAATCCCATTCTATCTAATACTTTATCAATGGTTATTGTATGTAAATTATAATCTAAAGTAGAAATTACATTTCCTAATTCCATTGTCATATTCTTGAATTCATCTTTTTTTAGCATTTGTTTCATAATAATCATCAATGCGAATAAATCATTTTTTCCTTCTGTATATTCTTCCTCTTCTTTTGGAATTTTTAATAACTGGTGAAATACTGTATCATTAATTTCTTTTTGTGTTTTGTTCTCATACAATATGTCTTCATGTGCACAAAGATTTCTATAATTAGCTAGAATTGGTAAATATACTGTAAATACATCTGGTTCAATTCCATATATTTTAGCAATTTCATTTTGATCTTCTGGTTTTAATATCTGATACATTTCACTAACAATTCCAAATGATAATACTTTTACTAAAATCCATAAAGGAATATACCCATAATTAGAAACATAATGAAGAGTTGCTGAATGCTGAGATCCATTTACTCTAATTTGTCGCTTCATTTTCTTTAATAAGTCGTTTAATTGAGCTTGTCTTTCTGGGATTTTAGTAAAGTTCTTCTCTTTTAAATAGTCTCTTTCACGATATCCATATTTTTTTGATAATTGATAAGAAATAATAGATTTTAAATTATTTTCTATTACTAGTAAATATTTAAAAACAACATTTCGAAAAGAACGATCAAATAAAAAGAGACTATACATTTCTTCGAATGTTGTTCCTTTTTTAAATGTTCTATCTTCTTCTGATTTTAAAAATAAATGTCTATATCCATTTAAAAAGAAATAATTTTCTCTTAAAAGAACTTCTTTTACATATCTTTCATCGTTGATAATCATTCCTTTATGTTTAAAGATTTCTACTTGTTCTTCTAAATTTTTAAACTGCTTTTCTACCATATTCTCACCTATTATAGATTATAACATAATATTCTTTGAAAAGTATGAAAAATATGTAAATAATATGATATAATTTAATTAATTCACATTACTTGAAGGGGGAATGATGATATGCCAGCAACTGTTGCTCATGCAGTATTTGCAAAAGATGTTTATGATATTGTACCAAGTGATATTTGTAAAAAGTTAAATGTAGATTTATGTAAAACATTTGCACAAAGTGTTGATTGTTTAAAGTTTTATAATTTATTTTCTGTATTTTCAGGAAAGAAAATCAGACAGTT
>CAMYXG010000065.1 GCA_947303225.1 uncultured Caryophanales bacterium
CATAAACGTACAACATCAATTTTATTCATGTTCAGATCTACAAAACGAATTAACACATCAAAATCAATCGCGACCAGACAAGTCTAGCCTGCCAATTATGACCTCCGTCGGAAACCAACAATTGTACAATGATTCTCTTTTGCTAATTTGTCAATTTCTTCTGTTAATACTGGATTTGAATTATAGGAATAGAATGCTTCTTCACATGTTGTAATTGCATTAATTCCTAACTCTGCACATGTTTTTAGAGCTTCTTCTACATCACTTAATAAACTCATTGTTGTAACAATACAAATATCTGGATGTAATGAAGAAAGAACTTCTCGAGCATTCTCTACACTGCTTACTATTACTCCCTTTTTTTCTGTTCCCATTATCTCACCAATATCTTTTCCTATTACATTTGGGTTGATATCAATTGCTCCAACTATTTCTGCACCTTTTTCATATACATATCTCATTGTATATACAGACATCTTTCCTGTTCCATACTGAACAACTTTAACCTTATTATTCATTTTATCCCTCCTATTCTTAAAATACCTCTATTTCTTTGAATTATCAATTTATTTTGTAAAAAAAGAAGAGATTTCTTCTCTTCTTGACACTTAATTTTTACCGAATGCAGTAAAAGATAGCATTAGTCCTCCACATATGTTTGCAGAATGTTCATCATATCCATATTCTCCAAAAGTGAATGTTGTTATGAAAGGAACTCCTTTGGTTTCTTTTAATAATTGTTTATGTACTTCGTCTATTTTCTCTCCAATTCCTATTTTTCTACCACCACAATGTATTAAAACATAAGCAGCAGGTTCTGCATATATTTTTCTTTTTAATTCTTTTATTGCATTTCCTGTTGCCTGAATGAGTTCTTGCTGAGTTGCTTCTAATTGTATTATTGCTGTTCCTTCTACGACTTTATTTCCTAATGTAATTGTATCATCAGAAGTTGTTTTCGTTCCCATATCATTACCAAACATAGGATGTCGAATAACAGTTAAATTTCCTAGTGGATCTTTAATTCCTAATGGCTTTGTTATAGAAGCGTTTAAAAGATTTTTTCCTTTTAAATCATTTGGTGATGCACCAATCCAATGAGCATATTTCTTCAATGCTGAAATACCATCGATTGAAACTAAAGTACGACTATCTTTCACTCCTGTAATAAGACCTATATTATTTGTTTCTTTATATTGACCTGTAAATGAAGTGGCAATTTCATTATCTGTATAGAAAAAGGCAACAGCTACTCCATCTGAGATGATTTTATCATTACATATTATTTTCCAATTTCCAGATACATCATCATCTGCTGCACTTCCTCCAAATACAGGAACTCTTCCAATTACATCTTGAATTCCCATTAAATATTCTTCCTCTTCTTTAGGACTAGCAACCATGTAAAAATATGCAGGTGCTCTTGTTGTTTGAGCATTCTCTACAGCAGCAATTGCTACTTTTCTTCCTATCGTTCTAGCATCTCTTCCTGCTTCATGACATGCTACTCCTATAATCATATTAGGATCGTTTAGAGATAGCATTCCTGCATAACCGTCATTTGAAGTTATGTATCCATCTGGAACTATAATTCCCTCACTACTAGTACATCCAATGATAGGAGCTTTAGATATCGTTTGAATTCCTTTTACTACATTTTTTAAATCGCACTTTGTAGATGTATATAAAAAGTTTAATTGTATATTTGATAAATCTTTGGTTGCTTTGCTTGCTGTTTCTATTCCCATTTCAAAGCTATCTGGATTTATACTATAGCCAACTTTGGATTTTAACATATTTTCTCCTTTTAGTATGCTTCTTTGTAGATTGCTATTAAATCATCTACGGTTACTTCTCTCGGATTTCCTGCTGTACAAATATCGTTAATAGCTTGATGAGCTAATGCAGGCAACATTTCTTCTGGAATTCCAATATCTCTTAACGTTTGTGGTATTCCTAACATCTTTGATAGTTCTTTAATTGCTTCTACGACTTTATCAATAGCTTCTTCATCACTTAAATTATCCATATCTAAATTAAATGCTCTTCCCATATTTTTGAATAATTCTGGACATACTTCTCCATTAAACTTCATTACATGAGGTAATAATAATGCGTTTGCAATTCCATGTGGTGTATCAAAGAATGCTCCTAGTGAATGTGCCATAGAATGAACGATACCAAGACCTACATTTGAAAATCCCATTCCAGCAATATACTGTCCATATGCCATCTTTTCAATTGCTATTGGATCTTTGTCATTAGCAGCCTTAACTAAATTTTTGTATATTAATGCCATTGCATTAATATGGAACATGTCTGGGATTAACCATCCTGCTTTAGTAATGTATCCTTCCATAGCATGTGTTAATGCATCCATTCCAGTTGAAGCAGCTAGTTGTTGTGGCATGCCATCCATTAAATCAGGATCAATAAAAGCACAAACTGGAACATCATGAACATCTACGCAAACCATTTTTCTCATATTTACTTCATCAGTAATTACATAATTCATTGTTACTTCTGCCGCTGTTCCTGCTGTTGTTGGTAGGGCAAACAATGGTAGTCCTTTATTTCTAGTTTCTACTACACCATCTAAACTAGTTACAGCAGAATGCTCTGGATTCGTCATTATGATGGAAATTGCTTTAGCCGTATCAATAACACTTCCACCTCCGACAGCTACAATTGAATCAACATTGCTTATTTGTGCTAGCATTAACCCATCTTGTACGTTTTTGATTGTTGGATTAGGCTTAATACTACTAAATTCAAAGTATGTAATTCCTTCTTTTTCAAGTATATCTTTTACTTTTTGTGCAACATTTGTGTCTATCAAAGTAATATCAGTTACAAATAATACTTTTTTCAATCCTCTATTCTTTATTTCTTCTCCTAATTTTTGTCTTGATCCACGACCAAAATACGAAGTTTCATTTAATACTACTCTATTTACCATTTTCTAGCCTCCCTATTTTCTTTATTATATCATAGTTCTTTGAATTATAAAGCTTTTTCTTTTCTTTTTTTTGAATTATTTTTAATAATAAAAAGACACATTATTTTAATATGTCTTGTGATTTTGAGTTCAATGATAAATCTGCTCTTCTACCATCTAGATAAGCATAATATCCTGCTGCTGCTATCATTGTTCCGTTATCAGTACAATACTTCATAGGAGGAATTGATAATTCTACTCCTAATTGATCAGTTAGTTCTTTCATTGCTGTTCTTAATCCGTTGTTAGCGGCTACTCCGCCTGCTATGACAACATTTTTTATATTATTTTGTTCAATTGCTTTTCTTACCTTAGATGTAATAGATTCTATTGCAACCTTTTGAAATGAGGTTGCTAAATCTGCTTTATTAATTTCATTTCCTCTTTGTTCTTCATTATGAGCTAAATTAATTACTGCACTTTTTAATCCACTAAAAGAAAAATTATAACTATCATCACGTAATGGAATCGGTAGTTTATAGGTGTCTTTTCCTTCCGAAGCTAATTTATCTAATTTTGGTCCTCCTGGATATTCTAATCCAATTACTCTCGCAACTTTGTCGTAACATTCTCCTATAGCATCATCTAATGTACCACCTATTTTTTTAAAACTATAATGCTTGTCCATTTCTATCAATTCTGTATGTCCTCCACTTACTACTACTGCTAATAATGGAAATTGTAATTCTTTTACTAAGCTATTTGCATAAATGTGTCCTGCTATATGGTGAACTGGTATTAATGGTTTATTGTATATAAAGGATAATGTTTTGGCTGCTTCTAATCCAATTAAAAGGGATCCAATTAATCCTGGTCCATAGGTAATCGCAATGGCATCTACATCTTCCATCTTCATATTTGCTTTTTGTAAGCATTCTTCTAGTACTATTGTAATATTTTTAACATGATGTCTACTAGCAATCTCTGGAACTACTCCTCCAAAATCTTTATGAATATCAATTTGGGATGATATTACTGTAGCAATTTCTTCTGTTCCATTTTTTACTATAGAAACACTCGTTTCATCACAACTACTTTCGATTCCTAATATATAAACATCTTTCATATAATTCCCTCTTCCAGCATTATTTTAACATAAAAGACTCTATATTTCTAGATAGAGTCTTTATATTTCCTATTTTAAATGACAATAATATTTTGAATCTTCACTTATTGAATTTAGTATTTTATTAACATCTACTTTGACATTTTTTACTTCAATATTGTTTCTTATAATGTTTTCGTACTTAACTTCATTTTGTATTCCATGTCCATCAACATCTGCTAAAGCAATATAATATGTTTTTTGATTATTTTCTATATTAAAATGAACATATCCGTATACATCTTTATTTTCCCATGGAGATTTGCCTCCAAATTCTAATAATTTTGCAGTTTGTTCTGTAGCTTTACTAGAAATACTAGAATCAAAACTACTAAATTTACTAGTTATTGTATCATTACTAGATGAAATAAAAATATAATAATCTCCATTACTAGTTGCTTTTACGAATTGATTAGATGCATCCTCAGAGGCATTTGGAGAGCATATTATTTCATCAGTTGACAAAGAATTTTTAACTTCATTAATATATGATTTTGCTACATCACCAAATAGATCTTTTCTTGAATTATCAATGACGCTTACCGTTGATTTAACTGATGTAATCATTATAAACATTCCAAACAGTAAAGCAACAATTGATAATATTAGTCCTATAATTGAATTTTTTTCTTTTTTAATACTTCCGATGATACCTACTATTATACCTATAAGACTTACTATAATTCCTATTATTGGAAATAATAATGTTAAAACCAATGCTATAATACCAATTATTAAAGAAACCATTTCTTTCACCTCCTTTATGAATTATTCTTAATAAAAGTATAATAAAAAAATACAGATTAATCAATGTCTGTATTTTTCTTTCTCTCCATTAGTATTCCATCTATTCCATGATAATATCCCTTGCGAACTGCTGTTTTAATAAAAGAATTCTTTTCATATAGCTTTATTGCTGGAATATTTGTTTTCTTTACTTCAAGTGTAATATTTTTATCCACAACTTCAATTAATTTTTTTAATAGAAAATCTCCTTTTCCACAATTTCTGTGGATATTCTTAATTTCAAATTGATTTATTTCCACTCTTTCATAAATATCACTATAATAAATAAATCCTATTATTTCTTTTTTTTCTATTAAAACAATCATTTTTCCAAAAGGATTATTTTCCAATTCTTTTTTATAGTATTGCTTATTAATAAAAGAATGATCTAAAATATCTATATTTTCTGTTGTTATTTCTTCAATCATAGCTTGCTTTCTTCTGCTTCTGTTAATTTTAAATACTCTGGATTTACAGCATGTGGATTTATGTTCCCTTTATTTTTATAATGATTGACTATCTTTTCTATATCAGGATTATATGATTCAATTTTTTCAAATGAGTTAAAATTATCATTTGAAATGATTTCATATTCCTTTATCATTTTTAATTTTTCTTTTAACTTTTCTATTGTAATATGCTGAGGTTTTAATAATTCTTTATCATTCTTATCATAGATTGCTGCGAAAACATAATCTCGACGAGCATTTATTATAGGTACATGAATTTTATCATTCTTGCTTGAACATGCCATTGCCTCTAATGAATAAATAGTAGTAATTGGAATATTTAAACTCCATGCATATACTTTTGCTATCGTTAAACCTATTCGAATTCCTGTAAAACTTCCTGGACCATTTACAACTATTATTTTATCAATTTCTGTCGGTTTTATATTCGCTTTTTTAAATAAAGAAGCTATTTTAGGTAAAGCAACTTCAGATAAGCTTTGTCCAAATTCTTTTTTCTCTTCTTGAACTACCTTATCATTTTCCACAATACCTGTGTATAAAAAACTTGAAGATGTATCTATATATAAGATTTTCATAGAATTGCCTCACATAATTCTTCATACTTCTTTCCATATGGTGTGATTGTAATAATACGTTTATCTTCATCTTCAGAAGAACTTTTTATTTTGATGTCTAGTCGATTCTCAGGTAAATAATCGGGAATCATATCAGCCCATTCAATAATGGTAATCCCTTTTTTAGTATAATACTCTTCAATTCCTAAATCATCTACTTTTCCATCTAAACGGTAAACATCCATATGGTATAATGGTAATTCTCCCGAAGTATATTCTTTAATAATATTAAAGGTAGGAGATGTAACTTCTTCTTTTACTTCTAGTGCTTGAGCAAAACCTTTCGTAAAAACAGTCTTTCCACATCCAAGGTCACCTTTTAAACAGATTACCATGTTAGGAAATTTCTCTGACTCTATATTTTGAGCTAGTTCAATTGTTTCTTCTTCTGAATATGTTGTTATTTTAAAATCCATTTTCATCACCTAGAAATTATTATATCAAAAAAAAAGAGTTATACAACTCTTAACTAATATATTTTTTTATAAAAATGTCTAATTACAATATTATTTGTAAAAATTAGATTATTTTATTAATAAAAAAAATTCTTGGCAACGTCCTATCTTCGCATACACTATTGTCGGCGATGAGTGGCTTAACTTCTGTGTTCGGGATGGGAACAGGTGTACCTCACTCTCTATCGTTACCAAGAAAATATAGAGAAATAATTCTCTGAAAACATAGATATTGTGTTCATCAAATGATTAAATTATGATTAAATCCTCGATCTATTAGTACTGGTCAACTCAAAATGTCAC
>CAMYXG010000066.1 GCA_947303225.1 uncultured Caryophanales bacterium
AAATAATGTTAAGAAAAATATTGCTTTGAAAGATTATGGCATTACTAGGAATAAGATGGATAAAATAGAAAAAGCAGTTGATGTTGATTCTGTTGTTTTAACAGAGAATGTTGTTAATAATAATAAAGATGTTACAGCTGCTGTTACTGTGATTATATTTGTAGTACCTTGTTTCTTTTTGATTACTACGTTAGTTCAAATGATTGGATCTGAAATAAACGAAGAAAAAACTACTAAAAGTATGGAAATTATTGTTTCAAATGTTCCCGCTAAAGATCATTTACTTGCTAAGATTGAGGCTTGTACTATTTTTACTTTTGTTCAAATCTTTTTATTACTATTCTTTATAGGAATTTCATATCTTGTTCATTCAAGTAATATTGGTACTTTATCAGAGGTATCTACTAGGGGATTTTCTAATGCTATTTTATCTGATATTTTTTCTGAAAACTTAATGATTCTGACAAAAAATGTTCTTCCTATTTTATTTGTTTCTTTTTGTCTTACTCTTATTACTTATGCATTACTTGCTGGAGTTCTTGCTTCTATGACAACTAATATTGATGACTTTCAACAACTTCAAACTCCACTTATGATGATTATTTCTATTGGATTTTATCTTTCTTTATTAGCAAGTTTATTTGAGGGATCTATTTTCATAAGAATTATGTCTTTTGTTCCTTTAGTTAGTTTTATGCTTTCCCCTACTTTATATATGTTAGGACAAATATCATTATCTTCTGTAATTGTTTCTACTTTTTTAGAATTCATTTTTTTAGTTATCATTTATCATTATGGAATTAAAATCTATCGAGTAGGAATTTTAAACTATTCTGGAGAACATTTATGGAGAAAGATTATTAAAGCTTTAAAAACAAACTAAAACAAGTAGCAATTTGTTACTTGTTTTAGTTTGTAATAAGTTCAGTTAAATACTTTATTTTTGTAAACTATATTTCATTATTAATTCTTTGGTTACTTCTCCTGTTTCTGATAGATAATCATTGATGTTATATTTTTTCTTTTTTACTTCTTCTTTAGAGTAAATACCTTTAGAAATCCATTCTAGTTGTCTTATTTCTTTAGAAACAATTAAGGAACTACTTTCTTTTCTTTCTGATAATTGCCATACCATCCAACTTAAATCATTTGAGTCAAGATAGTCTACCCATTTTTTGAAGTAATCTAGATATACGTAGCCATCTCCCGATCCATCTGTGGCGGCACATTCTGTAATAATAACCGGTAATTTCTTTTCTAATGCTAATTTTAAGTTATCTTGAACAGTATAAATATCATTTCCCATATAAGTATGAACTGCATAAATAACATTTTCTTCTGTTAATGGATTGTTGATAACAGATGGAGTATCTTTACACCAGTTTGCTGTTCCTACAATGATTACTGATTTTGGAGAATGATTTCTTATAGTTGCGATTAATTCTTCTGCATATGGTTTAATTACATCATCCCATGTTACATCATCACCATTTGGCTCATTGCAGATTTCATATAAGACATTTGGTGAATCCTTATATAATTCAGACATTTCATTAAAGAATTCAATTGCTTCTGCTTTATAGGTTTGTGGATTATTATCATCTAGAATATGCCAATCAATAATGACATACATATCTAATTTAATACACATATCCACAATTTCTTTTACTTTTTCTTTCTGACTTGGTTCAGCAATATAACCCTTCATTTCTGGATTTGTAAACATTGCTATTCTAAAGATATTAATTCCCCATGTTTCTTTTAGTGTCTTTAGAGTATCATACGTAATAATATCTCCATACCAGTATGGACTATGACTATTAACACCCCTTAGATGAGTTATTTCTCCATTTTCATTTACAATTTTATTCTTTTTAATACTTAACCAACCATTTTCTGATACTAAGTGTTTTTCTTGTTTTTTGATTATTACTTCTTTTTGATGATGATTGAATCCAAATACAGAAGCTATTATTAATAGTATTGTGGCAAATGATAGAAATGCTTTTTTAAATCCTAATTCTTCTTTGATAAAGTTCTTTGTTAGATTGATAAATACCAAAGGATTATATTTTTCTGTTCTATTCTTTATAACATCAATATCTTCTTGCTCTTTTAAACTTAAATCAAACATTACTGCAATTGTCAGATAGAATAAGTTTGATACTAACCAGAATATTGGAATAATATAGATATCCCATCGATAATCTATTGCTCTATGTATGGATAAAGCTAATGCTATAATTGTTATTGTAAAAATGATAATGTGACAAATCATCATATATAGATTTGCTCTTGTCATAACATTTTTTTCTTTTTTCTTTGGACTTACATAGAATTTCTTACTACCAATATTAAATACTTCTCGTATTAAATCTAGAGATACTGTTGGGAAAAGAATTGTTTCATATATTCTATTCCAAGTTGACGACGTTGCATGTCCTTCTGTAGCATCCACAATATATCTTTTTAAAATATATTGAATAAAGAATAAGATGGTAAATGTAATAATACTTCCTTTAATGATTCTTACATTAAAGAATGGAAATAATAAAGGAATAATCATATAAAGAATTTGTCTTAGTCCATATGTCCAATAATATAATGTCGAAAAGTAATCTGCTTTTTGTCTTAACGTTAATCCTTTATTTCTAATAACATTATAATTTTTAAAGGTTTGAATACATCCTCTACTCCATCTACACTTTTGTTTGATATAAGAATCTAGGTTATTTACATTTAAACCAAAAACCATTTTTTCATTGATACCAATTCCTCGATATCCTTTTGATTCTATAATTATACCTGTTGCGATATCTTCTGTTACACTTTCTGTTGCAAAACCTCCAGCTTCTTCTAATGCTTTTCTTAAAAATACTGTATTTGTTCCACAATAGATAACAGAGTTGGTATAGTTCTTTGCCATTTGTATTTTATTAAAGAAATAGTCTTGCTCATGTGGTATTTTACCAATTAATTTAAATCTTGCTTGATAAATATCTGGATTCCTAAAATTTTGTGGAATTTGTACAAATCCAACATCTTTATTTGCTATGATATGTGGAACAGTTTTCATTAAGAATTCTGGTTTAGGTTGCATATCTGCATCAAATGTAACGATATATGGTGATTTTGTCTTTTTTAAGGCATGATTATAATTCCCTGCTTTAGCATCTTTGTTATCTTTTCTTTCAATGTAATTGATTTTCATCTTTTTACAAAGATCTTTCATTTCTTTTCTTCTACCATCATCACACATATAAATATGAAGTTTTTTCTTATCTGGATATTTCATGGCTTTTATTTTTTTTATTGTTTCTTGTAATAATTCTACATCTTCATTAATCGTTGCAATCAAAATATCTATTTCTGGAAATTCTTCTTTTTTTATTTTTGGTGTTTTAGGAGAATCTTTTTTAAATAGTAAAACATTAAAGTAATAAATACTATAAACAAATGCTTCAAAAAATTCTAATACTACAATTAATACGGCAATAAATACATTAACAAATGTATCATGAAAAGGTATTGTAAAAAAGATACGATATCCAATATATACAACTGTTGACAAAAAGGCCATTGTATAAATGATTTTTTTCCATAATATTTCTTTTGTATCATTTTTATTCATATCATCATCCCCTATAAAAATTATATTATAGATGCTTCAAAAGTGTCAAATTAAAAAGTAGCTTTTGCTACTTTTCTGTTTTTTGTTTCTTTTTATTGATTATTGTATATGTCATTAATCCTCCTAGAACTAGGATAAATCCTATGTTTCTATATGTTTTTGGATTTGTTAATATTTCTACAATATTATTTGTTGGCTTAGCTTCTCTAGCGAGTATTTCATTAACTCTATTCTCTATTTCACGATACTGTTCTTGATCTCCTACAACTTCTTTATCTTCTTCAATTGCTTTTTCACCTAATATATTACCTAATCTTCTAGAATTAATCATTTTTTTCATCGTTACAGATAGATCATTATATTCTGGTGTTTCATATGTTGAGAATGATGTTAATGGATAGAAGTGTGCTTCCGTATTACCTTCTGCATATAAACTATTTACAATAAAACAACCTGAAAAATGTAATTCTGGAGTTTCTACATCTGCTTTAGGAGCAATTAAGTGTCCAGCAAATGGTGCATTTTCTTTTAATTTAATATATGTTGCATTTGGTACATTCCAAATAATATTACCATGATAACTATCTTTTACTAAGTTGCTAATCTCATATGGATGAGTTACTTCTGTCTTATTGTAATAGTCATTCGTAACAATTCCTTTGTAAGGACCTGTATCTTTACTAATTAATGGGAAATTAATATCTCCACTATTTTTTACTGTAATTATAGTTATCTTATCTTTATTTTCATCAAAATTATCAAAAACTATTTCATTTAAATTATTTATATCTTCAATTACATAGTTTCCACCAACTTTGATATGAGCAACACCTTCACTAATTGATGTTTTACTTCCTTCTTCTATTTCTTTTTGTTGAGAAATAACTTTATCATAAAGTCTATCAAAGTTGATATAATTATCTGTTGGCGGTGTATTATAAAAATTATATGTCATGTTATAATTCGTTCCATTAGCTGTACCAACAAATAGTTTGTTATTTCTACCGTTATAAAACCTTCTGCTATTTGTAACATTATCCCATGGCTGAATCAAAGCTCTACTACCCGTGTAAGAATTACCATATCTATTATTCAACTGAATGAATGTCTGACCTTTAATATACGACTCGTTAACTGTATTACTTTCTAAATCTAGTCTTGTCGTATTACAAGTCTGGTAATCATTATTTCCTTCATAACGTGCTTCACTATACAAATCACCATTAATTAGCACTGGACCTGCTGCATGGAATAATCTTATTGTTCCTGCACTTTGTCCTTTTTGTGCTAATTGAGTTTTTGATTCTAAGTTTTTCTTTCCTAAACTGATTAGACTATAGTTTTGTAATAATTCACTTAGGGAATATGAACCAGAATAAAAATCATCATTATAATCTTTATTGTCATCTATATAAGAATTTACTTCTTCATCTATTATTTTAGAAGTTGATGAATATGCTATTTTTCCAATATAATTATCCGTATAAGTAAAAATACTATTTACCAATAATCCTTTTTTATTATTATAATTACCATATCCATAAAATGCATCTGCTTTTGGAGCGATGATACTTCCTTGATAAGAATCTGCTACTACATATTTTGCCTTTGGAAAGTTCCAGATGATGTTTCCTGTATAATCTCCACTATTCACTAATTCATCAAAATTCATCGCAGTTGGAGAGCTACTTTGAGTAATTACCATATTATAGCTTGCAGTAGCTAATTCATCATAAACATTAAACACATATAGCGCATTTTTATCATAATTTTTGATGAAAAGACGATTATTTCCTCCATATGATGTATTGCCTTGTGCATTATCTTCAGATTCATATAATGCTGAATTATGTATTGTGTATATCCCAGGTGATGTTATTTCTATTTCTGGTCCTAAAATATCTTTTGTAGTTTTATCAAGTAATATTTGTTGTTCATTTACTACTTGAACATACATCTTTTCAAAATCCACAAAACTAGGATCTGTTGCAAGTTGTGAAGTTGTTGTAACATTATCTCCTTTTGTTCCTTTGATAAAGCTTTTAACACTTTCAGCATTCTCACCAAAAGTAACATCATTTTCTGAAGTATAATTTCCTGCAACTAAGACTGCTCCTTCGATACCTAAGTTTACAATACTCCCTTTTTCATCTTCAAAAGGCCCAGGTCCAAATAATGTAGTTAGATTACTATCTTTTTGCCCAAATGTTACGACATTGTAGTTTCTTAGTAAATATTCAATAGAATATTTTTCATTATTTTCTGCCTTTACTTCTTTTGTTGATAGAACACCTGCTATTGTTATCGTTATTAATAACAATAAAATAAGACTTAATTTCTTTTTCATACTTCTACCTCTACTCTCTTTATTATCTATTATCATTATACAAGATATTAATCATATTGCAAATAGTTTTTTAAAAAAATAAAAGTAGCATTTGCTACTTTTCTGTTTGTTTCTTTTTATTGATTATTGTATATGTAATTAGTCCTCCTAGAACTAGGATAAATCCTATGTTTCTATATGTTTTTGGATTTGTTAGGATTGAAACTATTGGGTTACCTGATGCTCTATTATTACTTGGGCATTCATTATATACATTTTCTAGAGTTGTTTTATCTTCTCTAAATTGTGTTTCATCTCCTAGGATTGTTGTCTCTATTGTAGATGCGTCTCCTCCTAGTAATTTACTTAATCGATAATCACTAAATCTTCTTTTCATGTCTTCATTTAGATTATCATATCCTTCACAATCACACTTTAGTTGAGCAGTTATTGGATAGAAATGAGCTTCTGTATTTCCTTCTCCATATATACTGTTTACGATAAAACATCCAGCAAAATGTAACTCTGGTGTATCTACATCTGCCTTTGGTGCGATTAAGTGTCCTGCGAATGGTGCATTTTCTTTTAATTTAATATATGTTGCATTTGGTACATTCCATACAATATTTCCATGATAAGAATCTTCTACAAAAGTATCTTGTTCATA
>CAMYXG010000067.1 GCA_947303225.1 uncultured Caryophanales bacterium
TAACGAACTATTAAATATTCAAAATTATTATTGACTTCTAATAGTTAGTCACCTAATTCAGTATATGAAAAAAAGAATTAATCTTTCATTAATTCTTCTATATAATCTTTTAATGTTTCATATTCTTCTTTTCCTAAATCATCTAAAATATGGTGATGATTTTTTATGACAGCTCCTTGAAAGCTTTTTAACATTTCATAATCATTGTCATTATCTCCAATTACATATAAATCACTATTATTTAATTCTTCTATGTTTAATAATCTTCTTAAAGCTTTTTCTTTATTAACTGATTTATGAATAATATTGATGTGGCTTCTACTAGCATATACATGAACCGGTACTTTTTGTTTTATCTTTTCTACTATTTTCTTTTTTTCTTCTTTTTCTTTACAATGAATCACTATTTTTACACAATCATCATAATTAGTTGTTTTATTATAGCCATCATCTAAATAATAATCCCATGAATTATCTTCTATTAATGGAATTAATAATTCAATTTCTTTTCTTTTTAATAGAATTGTATCAAGACAATAATCCATATTATTAAAGATTTTAGCTCCATCTTCACAGATAAGGTAAGAATATGGGATATTCATTTTATTCAATAATACTTTTAAGTCTGTATAATTTCTTCCTGTAATGATACAAAATATATTTCCCTGACTAATAAACTTTTTTATTTTTTCAATATTTTGATTTGTTTTTTCTAAATCATTTTCATAATATATTGTTTCGTCAAAGTCACTTGCTAAAATTTTCATTTCATCACCATTCTTTCACTACTTTTTCATTTTTCCTTCATTCACATGAGATTCTATTATTGTTTCTAGATAGTCTGCTAATTCTTCATCTTGTGATTCTGTTGTATAAAGAACTGTCATATAATCGCATATAGCATCATAATCTTCTTTTAAAAAGGATGAAAACTGATCTTTAAAGATTTTTTGATAACGTGTTGTTAAAATCCATTCTATAGAAGATGGACCCATTGCTTTTATGAGAGTTGCTGCTAATCCTTCACCTACATGATTCTGGAATTTTTTCACTTTATCTGCAAGTATTTCTAAATCATTATTCTTGTAATAATGAAATGTTATCATTAAAGCTAAAGCTTCTGTTATGCATTCTTCTAGGGCATTTTTATTTGAGAATAATCCATCTTCAATTCCAATTAAATAAGGAACTCCAACTTCTTCTTCTAATACTTTTCTTCGCCTTAGTGAATGAATTCTTTCATGAACAATTGCTTTTGTAAAATAAAACTCTACACTTTTATTTTTGAAGTCCATCATTTCTTCTCTTGCTAACTCTTCTTCATTTATGGTAATGGAGTCTTCTACTTCATTATATTCACCCACTGCACATGATACTTTTTCTGTTTTGATTCTTCCTATTGTTATCGGTATTTGTTGTTGGTCTTCTATTAATTCATCATCTATTACAATATCATATTGATTGATAAAGGATAGGATAGCATCTATTGCTTGCAGATTGCAATGATTTATAAATTCTTCTTTCGTCATATGTATTCTCCTTTTCTTCATTATATCACAAAAAAAGGTTTAATCTCTTAAACCTTTTTATTGATATCCTAATGATTTATTTCTAGCTTTAATTTCTCTTGCTTCTGCTAAAGTATCTACATCATAATATAACAACTCTATTAATGCTTTTGCAGCTTGAACACTTTCTACTTGTTGAGGTGTTAAATATTTTTTTTGCGAAGCTTTTTTGAAATTATTACATCTTGTTACTATAAATCTATCTAATTCATCATTAATATACACTTGGAAACCATCTGTTATAAATGGATATTCTGAAATATCTTTTTTTTCTGGATAATCTGCCATTTTTTCACAATTTTTAACATACCCATTTGCACAATCAAAACATTCTGAAGAAAGTCTTTGATATGCTATATCTAAATAATCATTAAATGATTTTGCTAAAAGTTTATCTACACCATTTGTAGACTCTTCTGAGAAATCTAATTCAAGAGCATCTTTCATTATCTCTTCTAATTCTTCTCCACGACATTTTCTATTTTGTAAAACGATTGTTTTACTTGGATTTGTTCTTTTGATTTGACTTTTTACATAACCAGTAACTATACCTTTTGCCATCATAGATAAAATTAATTCAGGATATTCTTGATAAGCTGCTTCTATTGCTTTTCTTGTTTCCATATGAAGACCATGTAATACTTCTTGATAGATTTTTACTAATTCTTTTTTACTATTTGCTTGTCTTAATTCTCTAATTAATTTGATAATTCTTTCATAGTTTAAATCCATATTATTAAAAGCATTTTCAATTTTTTTCCAATTTGATTGTTCTTCTGATTGTTCTTCTGATTGTTCATTATCATTTTCAATTGATTTTACACTTTCATTATATGTGTAAGTCACTTGTTCATTATCAATGATACCCTCTAATCCACCATCTGCTACTGAAAGATATGGTGTTTCTGAAACTAGTTTTACTTGATTGTCTCTTAAAATAACTAATCCATGACGCTTAATAACTATTTTTCCTTTATTCATATTCTATTCCCCCTTTTTGAATGCTTGTATTATAACATTTTTTAATTCATTTGTCAACTTTATGTTCGAATCTGGCGATTATTGATAAAAAAAAGAAAGTATTTCTACTTTCTAAACATCAAGAAATGCTAAAATAACGACTCCTATTAATACTAGGAAAATGCCTGCATATTCCGTTTTACTTAGTTTTTCTTTTAATACTACTCTAGATAATAGCATAGTTAATACGCAGTAAGAGCCAATGATTGGTGCTGCTATAGTAGCATTTTCTGCCATTGAAAATACATAAAATACTTGTCCTATCATCTCTAAAGCAGCTGCTACATAAAGATTCCATTCATTAAATACTTTAGCTTTAGGATCTTTCTTTTTTAAATAGAAATATGTAATAATACCATATGCTAAGAAAGTTAATTCATAACTTATTAAAGCTGAGTCTGCACTAATAAGATCTAATTTATCCAAATATACTCCATCTAAGAATGTACCTACTCCATCAAATAATGAGTAAACAAGTGGGAACATAACCCCTAAAACAAATAATTTTTTTAAGCCATTTTTCTTTTTAAATTCTTCTCTTTTTTGTTTACTTTCTCGAATTTCATCAATGGATAAAACAATAACTCCAGCAAAAATTAGGATAACAGCGATATAAAATGGTAAATCATATACTTCCTTAAAGAAGAATACAAATAATAATGCTGTAATTACTCCACTACTATTTTGAATTGGACTTGATATGGATAATTCAATATACTTTAGTCCACGATAACCAACTATCATACTAGCAATATATAGTACTGATATCGGGAAGTATTTTAAAATATCCAAAAAGTTTACACTTAAACCTTTTACTAATAAATATATGAGTGCATGAGCTCCCATCATTAAACCAACTAAGATTCCTGTTTTTAGATGTGTATTATCATCTACTTTATTTGTTATTTTATAAAAAACAGATACTCCACCCCAACTGACAAATGTTATTACTGTACATAATAACCAAATCATATTATTCATACTAACACTCCTTCAACAGAGAGATTATAACAAAAAATGAAATAGATTTCTAGTCTTTGATAGAATAAAAAGCTAATTTTAATCATTTTTGTTTGATAATTTCCCATAAAAAATCATCTGAGTCTTAAGGATTCAGATGATTTCCAAATTTTACTTAAAAATATTCTTAAAGATTGCATTTAGTCCTTTGTTGATAACTTTGTTTGTTGCTGAATTCACTACTTTCTTTCCTAGTTTATACTCAATACTATTTTTTCTTGCTCTTTCTGCTTCTCTTTGTTTTTTCTCTGCTTCTCTTTGTTGTTTTGCGGCTTCTTTTTCTTGAGCAATTTTATCTTTTTCTGCTTGCTTAGCTGCTTTTTCTGCTTCTTTGGCTTCAATTTGTTCTTTTATCATTTGATCTAATTCTTCATATGCAGAATCTCTTTCTACTGCTTCATCATATTTACCAGCTAATGGTGAAGAATTAATCACTTTATTTCTTGTAATGTCATCTATTACTCCCATTTTACTCTGAGGTGGTAAAATAGTTGCTTTTTCTACTATTTCTGGTTCTCCATTTTCATTTTGGAAGGAGATTAATGCTTCTCCTGTACCTAATGCAAGAATTGCATCTGCTGTATTAAATTTTGGATTGGTACGGAAAGCATCTGCTGCAACTTTTACTGTTTTTTGTTCACTTGGAGTATATGCTCTTAGTGTATGTTGTACTCTATTACCTAATTGAGCAATTACTTCATCTGGAATATCTGTTGGGCTTTGCGATATGAAGTAAAGTCCTATTCCACGAGAACGAATTAATTTTACTACTTGTGTAATTTGTTTTAGTCTATAACTTGGCATATTATCAAATAATAGATGAGCTTCATCAAAGAAGAATACAATCTTTGGTTTTTCTAAGTCTCCTACTTCTGGCATTGTATTAAATAGATTCGTTAGTAACCATAATAAGAATGATGCATATAAATCAGGTGATTGAAATAATTCTACGGCATGTAATATATTAATATTTCCCTTACCATTTGCATCTGTTCCAATAAAATCATGGATATCTAATTCTGGTTGACCAAAAAATTTATCTGCTCCTTGATTTTCTAATGTTAATAAACATCTTTGAATAACTCCTATACTTTGTGTTGTGATATTACCATATTTTGTAATAAAATCATTTTTATTTTCTCCAACATATTGAAGTAATAATCTTAAATCTTTAATATCATCTAACTTCCATCCATTATCTCCAGCAATCTTATAAACAATAGCAAGCATTCCTTCTTGTGCTTCTGATAAACCTAACATCATAGATAAAATATCAGGTCCAACAGAGTCTAGAGTTGTTCGAATTGGATGTCCACTTACTCCTAAAATATCCCAAAATCTAACTGGAAAACTCTTATACTCAAATCCTTCAATTCCTAATTTTTGTAATCTACTTGTAATGTTTTCATTTGCTTCTCCCATCATAGCAGTTCCTGCTAGATCTCCTTTAACATCTGCTAAAAATACTGGAACTCCTGCATCAGAAAATGATTCTGCCATAACCTTTAGAGTAACAGTCTTACCAGAACCACTTGCTCCTGTAATTAAACCATGGCGATTAGCTTTATTTAATAAAATAGATAATTCTTTCTCTTCACTTTTTCCTACTACAATTTTATTATTCATATACATAGAAAAGACCTCCTTTAAATTAGTTCTATTATATCATGTATTTCTTATTTATGTTATAATTTATTTACACTAAGGATGTGATAATATGTTAAAAGTATCTCATGTTTCAAAAAGCTATGATGACATACTAGCAGTAGATGACTTATCTTTTGAAGTAAAAGATGGTGAAATCTTTGGACTTCTTGGGGTCAATGGAGCCGGAAAAACTACTACTTTTCGCATGATTGTAGGACTACTTGAAAAGGATCAAGGAAGAATTACACTAAATGGAAAAGAAATAGATTATTCCTTAACTGATAAAATTGGTTTTATGACTGAAGAAAGATCTTTATTATTAAAATTATCTGTAAAGGAACAAGTTTATTACTATGGAACATTAAAAGGTATGAAAAAAGATAAAATTGAAAAAGAACTAGATTATTGGTTAGATAGACTTCATATTTCCGAGTTTAAAAATAAAAGATTAAAAGAATTATCAAAAGGAAATCAACAAAAAGTACAATTTATTACTTCTATTATCAACCGTCCTAAATTATTAATTCTAGATGAACCATTTACTTCTCTTGATCCCTTTAATGTATCGTTGCTAGTTGAGATTTTAAATGAATTTAGCAAAGCTGGAACTATTGTTATATTTTCATCTCATAGAATGGAACATGTAGAATTATTCTGTAAGAAATTAGCAATTCTTGTTCATGGAAAGTCTGTTTTAGAAGGAGATTTAAAAGAAATAAAGAAAAATTATCGTAAAAAAAATATTCATATTCAAGGTGATATTGTAGAAAAAGATTTTTTTTCTATAAAAGGAATTGAGACTATTCAAACTACTTCTAATGAAATCATTGTTACTATATCTGATGAGTCTTACATCAATTCTGTTTTTGATATCGTTAAGAAAAAAAATAATATTATAAAATTTGAAGTAGAAGATCCTTCGTTAGATGAGATTTTTGTATCAATTGTGGGTGATGTATATGATTAATAAAAGAAGATTCTTGGTAAAAGAAAGTTTAAAACGAAAAATTGTTTCTAGATGGTTTTGGGGAATCAATATTGTTTTATTCTTACTAATAGTAATATCATTTAATATTGATAGTATTATTCGATTCTTCGGAGGGGATTTTAAAGATACAAAAACAATTATAGTAATTGACAAGATTTCTATTTATTCTGATTTTAAAAAAGAGTTTGATAGAATTTCTAAAGTAGCAATCACAGAATATCAAATTAAGAATACTAGTATTTCTTCTAATGAACTAAAAGAACAAGTTCGTAATAATAAACAACTGATTGGAATTGAGATTTTACCTGATTCTAATAATTTCTTTCAAGCAAGAATTTATTCAGCGAATGGATTATCCTCTATTACTAC
>CAMYXG010000068.1 GCA_947303225.1 uncultured Caryophanales bacterium
TTCCTTCTGACTGATAATAGTATAATGAATACCCATTTTCTATCAAAGCTTTTGCAATATGATTTTCATATAATATCTCTTTTATACTTTCATCCATCCATAACTGTTTTTGATTTAAATGTAGCATGGAAAATAATAATCCTTCATCTGGAAAGTATAGTTTAAAGCTATCTATTTGCTTGCAACTACTTAATGGGGATTTAATTGTTTTTACTTTATAGCTTCTGTAAACCAATTGATTATTTACTAAATAATGAATACAGCTTTCATATTCTTTTGCTCTCTTTCCTGTTCCCATTAATCCATATTGAAACTTTTTATTCTCTTTTTTTAATTGATGAGGTATAGAGTCAAACACATCCATTCCTCTTGGAATGTCAATTAAATTTTGGTTTAAAGCAATCTCTTTTTTATATACATCAATTATTTTCTGCTTAATGGCATCAATTTCATAACTCATTTTTCCTTCTAAATTAGCTGCTATTACTTCTGGAAGTCCTCCTGTTTCCAAATATTCTTGAAAGAAATCTAGAGCGACTTTGTGAAAAGGACAAGTTTTTCTTTTTTGAAAAGCTTCTTTGATCAGATCTGATAAACTTTTTTCATTTCTAGCCCATAAATACTCTTCAAAATCCATAGCATTCATGCCTTTAAATTGTAATTCTTCTCCCTTAAATTCAGATAATTTTTCTTTTTTTGATGTAATAGCAATAATATGATACTTACTATGTTCACTTCCAAATAATTTAAGACCTTTGACGATTTCCAATCTTGTAACATTATCAAATATGATCAAGGTATCTTCTTTTAAAATTGTTTCTCCAGATAATAAAGATAGCTTTAGTATTATTTTTTCTGTAGATCGTTCTTTTTGAAATAAATCTAATATGTCTTTATTATTCTCCGTGTTAAAATATACAGTGTTTTTATATTCTTTTTTTCCAAAATGTAGAGCAGAGAAAGTCTTTCCTATCTGCTTTGCTCCAAATACTATTAATGGTTTTCGAATAATATCAGTTTTCCATTTTTGGTAATACTCTTCTATTTTTCGTTCCATAAACTGTATACTCCTCTCATATTTTATAAAATAAGTATACTTTTGTATGTTTTTTTTGTCAAGTATCCTCTCAATCGAATTACTTTTCAAAAAAAAAAGACCTGTTGGTCTCTCAGTTGGTTATTAACGGCTTGCTAAATTCCAATCTAATTTTGTCAGCTATCGTTACAATAAACTCAGAATTAGTAGGTTTGGCTTTATCGATATCTACACTGTGACCAAAAATGTCTTCCATTAAATCCCAATTTCCTCGATTCCAGCTTACTTCAATGGCATGGCGAATTGCTCTTTCTACTCTAGATGATGTTGAATCAAACTTCTCTGCTATTTCTGGATATAATTCTTTGGTAATGCCGCCAATCATTTCTGGTCGCTTATATATTAATGTTATCCCTTCTCTTATATACTGATATCCTTTTATATGAGATGGAACTCCTAATTCATGAAGTGTTTTCGTAATTGATATTTGCAAATTGTTATTAAACAAGTCAATTGATTCTCTTTTATTAACAAAACTATTTACAACATCACTAATCTTTGCTTCTAAGTCAGCTAATTCAAATGGTTTTAGCAAAAAATAGCTTGCTCCAAATTCTGATACTTTTCGAATCATTTCTTGTGTATTATAGGATGTTAATACGATTACTTTCTTGTTAATATTTTTTTCACGCATATAATCTAATACTGCTATTCCATCTTTTTTAGGCATTATTAAATCCAATAAAATGATATCATACTCTTCTTGTTTTTTCTCTAATAGATTAATACCTTCATCTCCATTAAAAGCTTCCAATGATACTTCAATGTTAGGCTTTTCTTTGAAATATTCTTTAATCATTTCTACTAAATTCTTATTATCATCAATAACTAACAGTCTTGTTTTTTCCATTTTTTCTCCTCTCATCAATTATCACGCATTCTCATTATATAATAGATATTTTAAAAATAAAAGCAAAAAAAAGGACAAGTTTTGTCGAAACTGTCCAATTTGTCTAATTTAATTTTTCTAATAATATTTTTAATTGTTCTATCTTTAAACTCAATCCCCCCAAAAGATATCCGTCTATTATAGAAATGCTTTTTATAATATCAATGTTTTCTTCTGTTACACTACCACCATATAAAACTTTTGTATTTGGTAATAGATGTTTAATAAATCGAATTGTTTTTATAATCTCTTTATTCGATGGGATTAAGCCAGTTCCTATAGACCAAATTGGTTCATAGGCAATAATTAGTTTTTCTCTTTCTTCGCTTGTTAGATTTTCTGTTGCGGTTATTATTTCTTTTTCTAATACTTCTTCAACTTTTCCAGCTTCTCTTTCTTTTTTTGTCTCTCCTACACAAAGAATTGGTATGATATTATTTTGAAATAATTGTTGCATTTTTTGATGAATATCTTTTAATGATTCTTTTTCTTCTTTTCTTCTCTCACTATGTCCAACAATCGTATACTCTACATGATAGGATTTTAGCTGTTGTGCTGAAATTTCTCCTGTATGAGCACCATTATCAAATAACCCTACATTTTGTGATCCTAAAATTACGTGGTTAGGAGTTTTATTATTTAAATGAACAAAAGATGGGCATAGAATCATTTTATGATTTGTTTTAATAGTTGAAAAGTCTTCTATATATTTTTCATATTCTTCCTTATTCAAGTTACTTTTATGATTTAACGCTATTATCACTTTATAGTCTCCTTTATTTTTTTCAGTATTTTTGAAAGAAGTCCAAATCGATTTTCTCCCTCTTTTTCTTTAATTGCTCTTTGATATACTTCTAAGACTCTCTCTGCATAGTTTTTTGATCCATAATGTTCTGCTTGAATTCTAGCTTGTTTATCGAATTTAGCTAATTCTTCTCTATTTTCATATAATCGCATAATTTGATTTTCATATTCTTCTTGATTTTTAAAGAATAATCCATTCAGTTCTTCTGTAACCATACTTTGAAAAGCTTCATCTTTCATACATACAGGGACGACATTTGATGCCATTGCTTCTATTACCGTTAGTCCTTGCGTTTCTGTTTTTGATGCTGTTGCAAAGATATCTGATACATGATAATAGTATGGCATATCATCCCATGATACTTTTCCTGTAAAGATAACGTTTTCATCTATCTTTATTTTTTTTGCAAGTTCTTCATATTTTTCTTTATCCGGTCCATCTCCAACTACTAATAGTTTGATATCTTTATATTTTTTTGAAAGATTTTTCGCAGATTGTATTAAGAATTCTACGTTTTTCTCTTCTGCTAATCTTCCTACAAATAGAATGACAAAATCCTTTTTATTTAGGTGAAGAGTTTTTCTAAGGTTTTTCACTTCTTTTGCATCAATATTCTCTTCATAAAATCGTTCTACTTCTATACCAGTTGGAATAATATGAATATTTTTTTCAAATTTATATTTTTCTTTAAATAATTTATATATTTTATTAGTAGGAACAATTAATTCAGTTGCAGTTGTTTCACAATAGAATTTTGATAGATATTCTACTATTTTTTTACTTGAGCGTTTAAAATATCCTTTTGTAATGTAATGAACATAATCTTCATACAATGTATGATATGTATGAACAAGAGGAATATTAAATTGCTTTGCAAATAGTCTAGCAAATGTTCCAATAGCAAATTCTGTTTGAGAATGAATCACATCTAATTTCCATCCTTTAATTTTATTTACAGCTCTTATTGGATAAATACTACTTAGACGAGAATCATAAATTCCTGTAGGAATTCCTGGTATCTTTAGTACTCTTTCTTCTTCATTATATTCATACTTAAAACTTTCCAAGTTTGCAGTTACAATATATACTTCATGTCCTTGTTTTTCTAATGCACTTTTTAGCATTACTTCACTTGTTACTAAGCCACTAATATAGGGAGTATATGTTTCTGTAAATATTCCTATTCTCATTTTATCTCCTTCTTTTCAATATTAAATAATAATGCACCTAGTATTATTCCAAAATAATAGGTGATAAATCTCCATAAGATTAAAACTGCTGAAATTGTTTTTTTATGAATAAAGCTTCCAAAGAACTGAGTAAATCCATATTCCATTCCTCCACTGGATCCGGGAATAGGGACAAATGCACCTAATATATAGACATAAGCTGATGCCGATAAAGTGTTCAAAATAGAAATGCTGTTATTACTTTCCAATCCCTTTATTACAAACAAAGGAGTCACGTAGAGACAAAGTAAGCTTATTATATTCAATCCTATTCCAAGGATGGTTAAACCTTTTCTTTTTTTTATTTCTTGAAATCCATTATGATAATCTTCTATTTTTTGAAGTGCTACTTCTTTTTTTACATTTATTTTCATTTTATTTAGTATATTTATGATAAATAGTATTATTTTGGTAGTTACTTTTTTTGATACAGATATCATTACTAGAATTAGCATTACTATAATATTAACTGTAAAACCTATCAGTACTAAATTTTGAAGTACTTTTACTTTTGGAAAAACGGAGAATAAAGCATTATAAGTAACTGCCAAACAACCACATATTACTAATGCTGCTTGATAAAATATAAAGCTTTGAATAGTTTGATTTGCTGCTTTTAATGCTGATATTTTGTGTTCTGCTATCATATAGATTTCCATTGGTTGTCCTCCTGTTGAAAAAGGAGTAATTCCGTTAAAAAATTGAACAATAATATTATGCTTAATTGCTTCTACTATAGATATTTTCTTTTTGTTGTTTATGATTAAATAATTTGAATATCCTTTTATAGCAAGTGATAATAAATAAAATAAGATTGCTAAGAACATGTACTTGATATCCATTGATTTTAGTGAAGCTACTATATTAGAAAAATCATCTTTTAATATGATAAATAATAATATTATTGTAATAACAAAAATTAAAATAGTATTTTTTTTTACTTTATCGACTAGATTCATGATGTTTTTCCTTTTCTAATTCTAATATATTATCTTTTAAATAGACTTTTTTTCCCTCTTCTATTCCTAGACACTCATATCCTTTATTTTCTAAGAAAGCAGCTAAATCTTTATTTGATGGTGTTATATGAATAAATACTTCCATCATTCCTAAATGATTTGTTGAAAAATCCGTTGCTTGTAGTATAAAACTTTTTCTTTTTGAATGATTAGATAATACTGGAAATATTAATTGACATATTTTTCGGTCTTTTTCTCCTTGAATTTGACATAGATCTTTTAATCCTGAAGAATCCATTAATACAATATAATCTTCAAAATTATTTTGTTCTTTCTTGTTTTCTTTGTATTCTTCTTGAGGAATGGTTGATGAAATGTGTTTTAAATTGTGGATTCATGTGATTATCCTGTTCTAACTGTTCAATCATTTTTATATGACTTTGTTGATATGGATTGATTAGAACCAGTTTCTCCATTTTTTTCACCTACTTAATCGCTTCTATTCCTGGTAAAGTTTTTCCTTCTAAATATTCTAGTGTTGCTCCACCACCAGTTGATACATGATATAATTTATCTTTATATCCTGCCGTTGTGGCTGCTGCTACAATATCTCCACCACCTAAGATAGCTTTTAAATGATGTTTTACTAAATAATTTAATAGTTTATCGGTTTTTTCTTTATATTTTGAAAATTCATAGACTCCTAAAGGACCATTCCATACTATTATTTTTGCTTCTTTGCCAATATTTTCAAATAGTTTTTCTGTCTTTGGTCCTATATCTAGTCCCATTTCATCTTTTTCTATTTGATTGATATCTTTCAACCGATATTCTTCTTCATTTGTATATTCATTGGTTACTGCTGTATCGATTGGTAATACTATTTTTTCTGGATATTGTTCTAAGATTTTCTTACAAAAATCAATATTTTCTTCATCCAATAATGATTTTCCTATTTCATAATCTTTTGCTTTTAGAAAGGTAAATGCCATTCCTCCACCAATTAGTATTTTATCTGCTTTATTTACCAAGTTTTCGATTACTCCTATTTTATCGCTTACTTTTGCTCCTCCTAATATTACAACAAATGGATGTTCTGGATGATCTAATTCTTTCAAGGCATTTAGTTCTTTTTCTATTAGGAATCCAAATGCAGATGGTAAATGGGAAGCAATTCCAACATTAGAGGCATGTGCTCTATGAATTGTTCCAAATGCATCATTGATGAATACGTCTCCTAGAGATGCCCAATATGCTCCTAATTCTTCATCATTAGAGCTTTCTTTTTTCCCTTCTAAGTCTTCATATCGTGTATTTTGAATTAAAATAATATCTTTGGGTTTCATACTTTTGATTGTTTCTTCTAGTTCTTCTCCTCTTGTCTTATCACTAAATAGAATATCTTTTTTTAATAATTCTGCTAGTCGTTTTGCTACTGGTTCTATGTTGTTTTTTTCTAAGTCAGCTTCTTCTTTTACTCTTCCTAGATGAGATAATAAAATAATAATTGCATTATGTTTTAAGCAATAATTAATTGTTTCTAAAGCTCCTTTTATTCTAGTATCATCTACTATTTTTCCTTCTTTAATTGGTACATTAAAATCACATC
>CAMYXG010000069.1 GCA_947303225.1 uncultured Caryophanales bacterium
TTTAGGTGGTTTAGGAGAAGTCGGAAAAAATATGTATTGTGTAATGCATAAAGATGCCATCGTTATTATTGATGCCGGTGTTAGTTTCCCAGAAAGTGAACTTATGGGAGTCGATTACGTTTTACCTGATTTTACATTTTTAAAAGAAAATGAAGATAAAATTCAAGCTCTTTTAATTACTCATGGACATGAAGATCATATTGGTGGAATACCATTTTTATTACAAAGTATAAATATTCCAGCTATTTATGCCCCAAATCATGCTAAAGAATTAATTTCTGTAAAATTACAAGACAGAAATATTCGCTATGACAATTTATTTGTTTACACAGATCAAACTAAACTAAAATTTAAAGAAATTGAAGTAGAATTTTTTAGAATAACACACTCTATACCAGATTCTCATGGAATCAGTGTTACTACTCCAGATGGAAGGATTGTAACAACTGGTGACTATAAATTTGATTTAACTCCAATTGGCCCAATGGCTGATTTATACAAAATGGCTGCTTTAGGTGAAGAAGGTGTAGATGTATTAATTGGAGATTCAACAAATGCCTTAAACGAAGGATTTTCTAATAGTGAATCAGTAGTAGATGAAACATTAAATGAAATGTTTTCAAAATGCAAGAATAATCGTATTATAATAGCAACATTTGCTTCAAACATCTATCGTGTAAAACACATCTTTGAAACTTGTTATAAATATAATAGAAAAATATGTATTTTTGGTCGAAGCATGGAGAACAATATTAACATATCCCTAAATGGTGGATACATTGATCATAAAGAACTACTAGTTTCTCCAGAAGAGGCCAATAATCTAAAACCAAATGAAGTAACTATTCTTTGTACAGGAAGTCAAGGAGAACCACTCGCTGCCTTATCAAGAATTTCTAATGGAACTCATAAGTACATAAAACTAAGACCAGATGATGTAGTAATATTTTCATCTAGCGCAATTCCAGGCAATGCTTTAAGTATTTCAAAAACTATAAACAAATTGTATTTAAAAGGTGTAAAAGTATATACAAATAACGTTTTAGCAGATCTTCATACATCTGGACATGCAAATGAAGAAGAAATCAAATTAATGATAAGATTAATCAAACCAAAATATTTAATGCCTTTTCATGGAGATTATAGAATGCTAAAAAAACAGGCAAATATTGGAATCAATTGTGGTATTCCTAAAGAAAACACTTTCATTCTAAAGAATGGAGATACATTAACATTAAAAAATCATATCCTTACTCGTGGAGAAAGCAAACCAGGAGCAGATGTTTATGTAGATGGAAATCGTATTGGAGAAATTGGAGGAGCTGTCATTAAAGATCGTAAAATAATGGCAAATGATGGAATCTTAGTCGTTATAATAAATGTAGACATGAAAAAAAGAGAATTACTAATTAAACCAAATATTACTACAAGAGGTTTTATCTTAGTAAATGAAAACGAAGAATTAATCCACAAAATAGAAAATAAAGCAGAACAAACTATTATCACAGATTTACAAAATCCTAAAACAACATTTGCTACTCTAAAAAGTGATATAACAGAAACACTATATCCATTCATAAATAATATAACAGGAAGAAAACCAATCATTCTCCCTGTCATCTTAGACATAAAGCGATAATGAAATCGCTTTTTTATATGCGAATATAATACTGATTTTTTATAAAATCAAAAGTTTCATTATAATCACTATCAAATAATAAAGATAATCTAAAATAAAAAAACATCTCATTATAATCACAAATACTTAATAGTAATTTATACTGTTCCCAGGTAATCTTTTCTAAAGAAGAATAAAAAATTGGAAAATTTAAATAAAATTTTTTCATAAAATGAATATTCTCTCTAGTAAATAAAAAACTATTTCCAAATAAATAAGTATAATAATCAGAATATCGTTGAATAACATTTTCATAAAAATCTTTTTTTTCACAAACACTCTTTCCAATTTTCCAATACAATACTAATTGATTAGACAGCAATTCCAAAAAAAAACATCTCCTTTCTAATACAGGATTATCTTATTAAATAATAATTCCTCCTACTATTATTATTCGAAAAAAAAAGAGTTTTGTCCAAAAAACTCTTTTTATTTTGCCTCTTCAACTGCCCTGGTCTCACGAATAACAGTTATTTTAATTGTACCAGGATACTTCAAATTGGCCTCAATATTTTCTTTTACTTCACGTGCTATGCGATGTGCTTCCAAATCATCTACCTCTTCTGGCTTAACCACAACACGCAATTCACGACCAGCTTGAACAGCATATGTTTTTTCGACCCCTTTAATCTGATTACCAACTTCCTCAAGTTGAGACAATCGATTAATATAGTTTTCCAACGAATCATTTCTAGCACCTGGACGAGAAGCACTTAAAGCATCAGCAATTGCTACAATCTCCGCAATAACACTTGTTGCCCCCGTATCTCCATGGTGAGAAGCAATCGCATTAATAACAATATCATTTTCATGATACTTTTTCGCAATATCAACACCAATATCTACATGACTTCCCTCTACTTCATGATCAATAGCCTTACCAATATCATGCAATAATCCTGCACGTTTCGCTAAAGCAACGTTCTCTCCTAATTCTCCTGCAAGAATACCAGAAAGTTCAGCCACTTCTTTTGAATGTTGTAAAGCATTTTGTCCGAAACTAGTACGAAAATGAAGTTTTCCAATAATCTCAATTAATTCTGGATCAAACTTTGTAAGACCAAGTTCAAAAGTAGTATCCTGTCCAAACTGAATGATTTGTTGCTTAATATCCTTACAAGTCTTATCATATAACTCTTCAATACGAGTAGGATGAATTCTACCATCCTTAATCAAGCTCTCAAGTGTTACACGAGCAATTTCACGTCTCAAAGGATCAAAGCTTGATAAAACTACCGCTTCAGGAGTATCATCTATAATTAAATCAACACCAGTAATAGCTTCAATCGTACGAATATTACGACCTTCACGACCAATAATTCTACCTTTCATTTCATCATTAGGAAGATCAACAACTGTAACAGTTTGATCACTAGCAATATCCGCAGCATAACGATGCATCGAATTAACAATTAATTCACGTGCCTTTTTATCTGCTACTAATTTTGCCTCATTTTCACTTTCTCGAATATATTCCGAAATCTCTTTCGTCATATTTTCTTTTACTTTGGCCATTACCAATTCTTTAGCTTTTGATTTACTAAACCCAGATATTTTTTCTAGTAAATCCAATTGCTCTTTCTTAATTTCCTCCACTTTACTTTTTTCTACTTGAATTTCTTCTTGCTTTTCAGATAATTTACTCTCTCGCTCTTCTAAAGCAGACTCTCTTTTTTGAAACAACTCATCACGTTTATCCATACTAGATTCTCTCTGTAATAAACGAGTCTCACTTTCTTTCATTTCTGCTTTCTTTTCACGAATTTCCTTATCTAAATCCATTTTCATTTTATGAGCTTCTTCTTTTTGCTCAATAGCCGCATCTCTCTTCAACTTTTCAATTTCTTTTTTTGCTTGATTAATCATCTTTTCACTTTTAGTAGATGCTAAATTACCACTAAAATAATTAATCACAAAAGACACAACAAAACCTATTACAAGGCCAATAATAATAAGTAAAATGGAGATTCCTATACTATTCATAATTACCTCCATCTAGATTAAGTTACAATTACCCAATCTAATTCTATTGTAATTTTTTTCATAATTATTGTCAAGTCTAACAAAAAAAGTAGACAATATCCTAATTAATATGTCTACTATTCAAATAATTGTAAGTTAAGTCCATTCTGTATATAGTTTTATTGTAATATCACCTTTCTTTAAATCACCTAGTTTTCCTACATAATTAGCTAAATCTTTTGCTTGAGCAAATTTTTTTGTAGAATCGAGCTTAAGGCTAGCATTCACTTTTCCAACATAATAATTCCATGTTGCAGCTTTACCATTTTTTGTCATATAAAGGGCTCCACTCTTCTTTCCACGAGCATCTCTAACACCTAAATTCTTATAAACAGTAGAATCATAAGGATAGTATGAATGCATAACATGCCCACTCCTATTACCAGTACAAAAGCTATGATCTTTACCACCACTCCTTGTACAAACATTTTTGCAAGAACTACCAACCGTCTCTGGACAATCTTGACTATAACCAGCCTGCAAAGAACCTCCATTAGAATAATAATCGACTATAACTCTATTTTTTCTCCAGTGAGCATAAAGGGTTCCATCGGCAGTAAAATGTCTTGTCTTATCACTAACAAATGTACCATCAGCCTCGATTATTTTAGTTCCGCCACTAGCAGCTGTATAATAGCCAGAAAAAGTATACCAGCTCCTAGTTGGAAGAGTTATTTTTGAAAGAACTGTTGAACCTCCACTATCAGAATACCAATTGACATTATACTTTTCATAAACCGTGGCTGTTCCATTTTTTCCACCATTCTGGTCTAAAGTAACTTTATAAATTTTTTCCATCCAGTGAGCATGAAGAGTACTATCAGAACTGAATATCTTGGTTTTATCAGAAACAATAGTTCCACTTGAATCAATAACTTTTGTTCCACCACTAGCAGTTGTATAATAGCCAGCTAAATTATAATTTGCTTTTGATGCTGGCGTTATTTTAGATAATGGTGTTGTTCCAGTAGAATTTGAATACCAACCATCATTATACTTCAAATAAATAGGTCCCGATGTTCCACCAGTTCCTCCATGATGATCAAGAGATACTTTTAATAGTTTTGCTGTCCATTTAGCATACCATTTAGTATTAGAACTAACTGAATTATTATCTGGAAGGGTTGTATTATTAATCATTTTCGTACCTGCTCCATCTTTTTCAGTATAATATCCTCCATAAGTATAACCTACCCTTGTTGGAGCAGTGATTGTTGTTATCATGCTTCCAGTTCCTTCAGAATTATTATACCATCCTATACCTTTCTTCTCATAAATAGCAGTTGTACCACCAGTTCCACCACGTTGATCTAAATTTACAGTATACATATTATTAGCAACCCAATTAACTCTCAAATAAATATCTGTTTCTCCAGTTGGCGGTGAAAAGTCATTAGTATTAATCGTATATGCTGAATCACGAAAAGTATAACCTTCTATTGGATTCCCTTCGTCATCTACACAACCACTTTCACAAAGCCATTCCGCCCCGGCCGGAGCAGAAAAACCAGTCCTTGATATATCAATATAAGTACTATTGTCATAATCAGGTAAATCTAATGATACATCATTACCTTTTTCTATTGACCTAGTAGAATATACTTTATAATCTTCCGATTCTTTTTTTCTCTCCAATAAACCATTATGATTCCTCCAAGAATAATTAACACCATCTTTAACAGTAGATGCCTTTATAGTTTCATTATTATATACCTTAATCTTAAATGTAATGACATTCTTTGTCCAATTTGCTTTAACCGCTAAATCTGAATTAATCACAGTATTCTTATCAACAGAAACTCCTTCTGAAGTTGTCCATCCATCAAAAGAAAATCCAGAATAAGTTGGAGTACATAATTCTCCCCAAGTATCAGTTTTTCCTTTTTCCAACAACTTTTCTATTTTTTTACTTCCACATCCACTTCCTCCATTATCATTATAGGTAAGCGTGTATTTCTTCGCTATATTATAAGGACCAAAAACAACATATTGATCATCTTGCCAAGATTCTCCAACTAAGTCTTGCATTGAATTTATTTTTAATACTAAATTGTAATAAGCAGCTTTCCCTTTAGGAGAAATAATACTTTTAGAAGTTACCTCTATCGACTGTCCATCATTTATTAAAGACTTTTGATTATCATGTGATGGAATTTTATTAAATTTTAATGAATTCCAAGTTAAATGACTATAATCATCCTCATCAACCATCTCATCTCCCAACTCTTCTGAAGTATCACCATAATTATTAATTTCCATCCATGCATAATCAATGCTTAAACCATTAATTAATAATCCAGTATTACTTTTAACTTTTAAATGAACACTGTATTGTTCTGAAACTGCATCCCCTTTAGAAGGATCAGCACTAATTTCAAATAAAGAATTAATATTACAAGAAGAAATTTTAAAACCATCTTCATCAAAGTCATCATCAGCATCAACATCATTTCGTTCTCTCATTCTATTTACCCGATCCGAAGTTGAAAAAGATTTCAATGTTTCGTCTATAGCCTTTCCATCTTCACCCTTACTTCCACAATAAAGCTGATAGCTATATCCGTACTGCTTATCCAATTTAACAACTCTAACCAAAGTACCTACACTATCACAAGAAATTCTATCATCTGAAAAATCTTTAATAAGATTTTTCTCTTTTAATTGCTCATAAGATATTAAGGCACAACCAGACTTTTTTCGACCAAATAAATCCTCATCATAGCTATCTCGATACAATTTAGCACCAGATAGCAACATTTTTCCATAAGTATCATATTTCTTTTTATCCTGATACTCCTGAATATTACGAATCAAAGGAATACTCATTCCTGTAATAATTCCTAGTATCGCA
>CAMYXG010000070.1 GCA_947303225.1 uncultured Caryophanales bacterium
TTACTTTTGAAATATCTTCTATAGTATAACTTCCACCTATTGGAATATGTACTGTTCCATCTTCTCCTACTTTTAGAGTTTTACCTTCTGCTATTTCTTTTTGTTCAGCAACAACATTATCATATAATCTATTAAAATTTAGATAATTAGGAATCATTTGTTGACTATACAAATTATTTTTTTTTGCATGGTAACTTACATTATCACGTCCAAGATTATCCCAATCTTGAATAAGTACTGTATATTTGGGACCTATATAGGTATGTATATCTCCCCAATCATTTACTGTTGTGGTTACGTTAGTCATAAAATTACCATTTATATATGATTCTGTTACTTTATTACTTTCTAAGTCAAAAGCAGTTCTATCATATTTTTGACAATATTCTTTGTGGTTATTTCCTGGGACATCATATTTATCGAACTCATCGATTTCATTTTCATATACTTTAGACGTTATATCTCCGCTTATAAGAGCTTGACCTGTAACATGTAATAGTTTAATAGAACCTGGCGTATTTCCAAAACTTAATAGCTTTGATTTTGAATCTATTTGTTTATGACCTAATGTTATTAAACTGTAATTTTGTAGTAAATCTTTTATTGAATAATCTCTTGAATATGTATCATCAAGATAATCTTTTTTTTCTTCTATATAATTAGAATTTTTTGTATTAATTTTATCTTGTGCATTGTATACCACTTTTTTTAAATTCATTAAACTACCATCACTTAAATATGTAATACTATTCACAATAAATGACGAATCTATAGTAATTGAGTAAGTATAATTATTATTGCTAATTATTAATAAATCTGCTTTGGGGGCAATAATTGTTCCTGCGAGATAATCATATGACATTGATGAATCAGATCTGATTAACTTAGCATTAGGATAGTTAAAAATAATATTACCTGTATAATTGTTCTCTTCAGCATATTGACTTAAAGGAATAGCATTATTACCTCCGCTTTCTAGAATATCAATATGTGGTATATAATTAACATATTCATCATAAAAATTTAAAACATAGTATTTATTTTTATCAAAATTTTTAATTAATACTCTATTATCTCCACCATTATAATAATGGCCATCTTGATAAATTGATTTAGAAATTGCCATATTATGTATTGTATATATGCCTGGATTTTCTATTTCAACTTCAGGTCCGTTAATATCATAATCACTCATTTCTGAAATTGAATATGATTCAGATACTATATTAGAATACATTTTTTCAAAATCAATGGAATTTGGAGTTGTTATTAAATTTGACGTTGTTGTAACATTATTAGATTTGGAGCCCATGATATATGACTTCACACTATCTGCATTTGATCCAAATGATGCATCGTTATTTGATATATAATCACCTTTTACTAATACTGCTCCTTCCACATTATAAATGTTTCTAACATCACCTCTTTTGGTTTCTTCAAGTCCACCTCTCATCGTATCTGGGATATTATTGTCTCGTTGACCTATAGTTACGATACTGTAGTTTCTTAATAAATAATCGATAGAATATTCTCCATCATATGTTTCTGCATTTACATTAATAGTTATTAGCGTTATTAAAACTAATAAAAAAAACATTCTTTTTTTCATCCTTATACCTCTACTCTCTTTATCATCTATTATCATTATACAAGATATTAATTGTATTGCAAATAGTTTTTATTAAAAATAAAAAGTAGCATTTGCTACTTTTCTGTTTTTTGTTTCTTTTTATTGATTATTGTATATGTAATTAGTCCTCCTAGAACTAGGATAAATCCTATGTTTCTATATGTTTTTGGATTTGTTAGGATTGAAACTATTGGGTTACCTGATGCTCTATTATTACTTGGGCATTCATTATATACATTTTCTAGAGTTGTTTTATCTTCTCTAAATTGTGTTTCATCTCCTAGGATTGTTGTCTCTATTGTAGATGCGTCTCCTCCTAGTAATTTACTTAATCGATAATCACTAAATCTTCTTTTCATGTCTTCATTTAGATTATCATATCCTTCACAATCACACTTTAGTTGAGCAGTTATTGGATAGAAATGAGCTTCTGTATTTCCTTCTCCATAAATACTATTTACAATAAAACATCCGGCAAAATGAGTTTCTGGTGTATCTACATCTGCTTTTGGTGCAATTAAGTGTCCTGCAAATGGTGCATTTTCTTTTAATTTAATATATGTAGCATTTGGTACATTCCATACAATATTTCCATGATAAGAGTCTTGAATGAAAGTATCTTGTTCATATAAATGAGTTGCCTGTTCTTTTCCATAATAGTCATTTGTAACGATTCCTTTATAAGCTCCTGTATCTTTACTAATTAATGGGAAGTTAATATCGCCACTATTTTTTACTGTAACGATTGTTAATTCATCTTTTTCTTTATCAAAATTATCAAAGATTATTTCTTTTACTTTTGAAATATCTTCTATGGTATAACTTCCACCTATTGGAATATGTACTGTACCATCTTCTCCTACTTTTAGAGTTTTACCTTCAGCTATTTCTTTTTGTTCAGCTACTACATTATTATATAATCTATCAAAGTTTAGATAATTAATTACTTCTCTACTATAATTACCATCTCCTGCACTTCCTATTAGGTATTCGTACTGAAGAAATGGTTCTTCTGGAGATTCTATAAATAAATTATTCTTTTGTCCAAAATATTGTATTGTATCACTAGACATACTATCCCATGGTTGTATTACAGATATAGGCATCTTTTGATTAAAATTATTTGTATTTCCAAGAACACTTAAAGAAGATATTGATACATTTTTTCATGTATTTCCCTTTATATAAGATTCTGTTACTTTATTGCTTTCTAAATCGAAAGCGGTTTTATCATATTTTTGAACATTGACGTGCCAATTATCTCCTGTTAATGTATAAAATTCATCTAGTTTATTTTCATAAGCTTTACTATATAAATCTCCCGCTATTAAAGCTTGACCAGTTATATGAAACATTTTTATAGAACCAGGAGTGTTACCATATTCTAATAGTTTTGACTTAGAATCTATTTCTTTATGACCTAATGTAATTAAACTATAGTTTTGTAATAAATCTTTAATAGAGTAATCTCTAGTATATAAATCATCTTCATAATTTTTTGATTCTTTTAAATATTGAGAGTTATTTTGATTTAGTATTTTTTTTGCAGGAGTGTATTTTGTTGACTTTATATTAAAAGCTGAGTGATTGATTACAACTTTATTGGAAATTACTGTTCCATAATAATAATTTAATTCTCTATATGGATCATGTTCTTCCTTCTTATAATTACCCCAAAATAATACATCCGCTTTTGGAGCAATAATATGTCCGGAGAAGCCAACTGATTTTCCATAACCGATACTAACTCCATTATAATTACTATGTGAATAATCAATTAATATTGCTTTAGCATTTGGAAAATTAAAAATAATATTTCCAGCAAAACTGCCTGATTCAGCGTAATCATTTAATGGTATTGCATTAGGAGAGTCATTTTCCATAATCATAATACTAGGCAATCTTAAAAAATCAATATATTCATTATAATAGTTAAATATATAATTATTATCTTTATCGTAATTCTTTATTAAAATAGTGTTATTATCTCGATTACGATAATATTCAGATGGTTCTTCCCAAAATACAGAAGTATTCTTTATAGTATAATTACCAGGAGCTGATATTTCTATTTTGGCACTATTTATTTCTTTTGTAGATTGATTAGCAAGTGCTTCAGATTCAATCACAACTTGATTATACATTTGATTAAAATCTATTTCATTTGCATCTGATATTAATTGTGATGTGGTTGTGACGTTATCTCCTTTTTCTCCCTTTATAAAGCTTTTTACATTTCCAGCATTTTCTCCAAATGTTGATGGTTCTTCTGAGATAAAGTCTCCACTTACTAAGATTGCTCCGCTGATATCCATTACTCCATTTAAATCCCCTTTTTTTGTGCTTTGCATAAATAAATTATAATACTCTGGTATATTGTTTTCTTGATGTCCTAGGGTCACAACATTATAGTTTCTAAGTAAACTATCGATTGAATATTTTTCATTTGATTCTTCTGCATGTACATTGTTTTTTAATAATAATCCTATTGCTACTGCTAATAATAGAAATACACCTGCTATTCTCTTTTTCATTTTTAATTCACTCCTATCCTATATAAATTATTATAGCATACGTTCTATTTTTTTACGATAAAAAAAATTAATTTTATTAAATTAATTCTTTTTTCCAAGTATCTGGAGTATTATCATTATTGATTTCTATTACATAATTATATTCAAAATCTTTTGGTCCTTTTTTCTTAATATCTTTGACCATTTCTTGTAGTCCTTTTCTTAAAGTTGTTTTTGTTTTATATCCTAAAAGTTTTCTTGCTTTATCAGAGGAACATGTTGCTAGTTTTACTTCGTTTGGTCTATCTTTTACATAAATTGGGTTTAAATCAAATTCTAGGATATTTGCAATTTCTTTTGCTAAATCATTGATGGATACAAATTCTTCATCTGGTCCAATATTGATTATTTCTCCATTTAAATTATCATTTTCAATTACTTTTATAATGCAGTTTATACAATCTCCTACAAATGAAAAGCATCTTTTTTGTTCTCCATCTCCATATATAATTGGTTGTTCTCCTTTTAGCATTTTATTTATCATAATTGCAGCAACGTTACGATATGGATCTGTATAGTTTTGTCTTGGACCCATAATATTATGAGGAACTAAAATTGTATAATTAATATGGTTTAATTCACAAATTTGCTTTATTACTTGTTCTGATGCATATTTTGCTACACCATATGGAGTTACTGGTATACATTCCATTTCTTCTGTATAGGGAAGATTTGGCTGTGATCCATATCTTGCCATACTAGAACAATAAATAAACTTTTTTACATTATTTTGTGCAGCAGCACTTAATACACTCATTGTATTTTGAAAAGTATTTTGAGTAATATAGAACGGAGAAAAAACAGAAAATCCATCAGGAGCAGTACAGGCTGCATGAAAGACAATTTCACAATCTTTCATATATTCTTTCATCTTTTCTAAATTATTACAATCCTCTTTATAGAATTTCATTTTAGGATTAATGTTTTCTTTAAATCCCCCTACCATATTGTCTACTCCAACAACTTCATATCCTAAATCAATTAATCGATCAGCTAAATGACTTCCTAGAAAGCCAGCTACTCCTGTAATAAATACTTTCATTTGAATCTTCCTTTCGTTCTATAAATCTTCCAATGTATTCATTGTATCATATTTATTCTATATTGTTTATTGATTTTTCTATTCACTAGCTAAATTATCAAAATATCCTTGTATTAATACTACTGGAGTTCCTTTATCTCCACTACCACTAGTTAAGTCACATAAAGAACCGATTAAATCAGTTAATCTTCTTGGTGTTGTTCCTTGAGTAATCATCTGTCCCTTTAAATCTTTATCTTTTTTTCTAATTTCTTCTTTAATTGCTTCTTTTAATTCTTCACCTTTTAAATCAGAAAATTTATTATCAGAAACATATTTCAATTTAATCTCATTTGGAGTTCCTTCTAGCCCCTTCGTATAAGCAGGAGATACAACAGGATCGGCTAATTCCCATATTTTCCCAACTGGATCTTTAAATGCACCATCACCATATACCATAACTTCAACATTTTTTCCTGTTTTTTCTCTTAACTCTTTTTGTATTTTTTCTACTAAAATTTGTCCTGTTTGAGGAAATAGTTTTAATCTTTCTTCTGTAGATTTATTTGATCCTAACATTCCATATTCTTTGTTAAAACCACTTCCATTTATTGATTCATTCATTATTTCAAATAATCCGTAGACGTTAGCTCCTGCTTTCTTTAATAATTCTTTTGTGCGATATCTTGTATGAATATCACAATTTATCACTTTCTTTGTATATTTTAAGATGTCTATTGGATTATTTGATAATATAAAGATTGGTTCACATCCTTCTTCTTTGATTAATTCTTTATAGAAATCTATCATATTAATTCCCGTAAATGGATGAATCCAATCACCAAAATTTTCCCTATATTCTTCTTCTGTTATAATACTTCCCATAGTAAATTCACTATTAAACAATTTTTCTTCATCTAATATTCCATTTCCAACTTCATCACTTGGAAATGATAATTGTACAAATAATTTTTTTGTACTTCTAGCAATTGCTTTTAAAATAATAGAAAACCTATTTCTACTTAGTATTGGGAAAACAATTCCTAATTCCTCAGGATTATCAAATTTGTTTTTTATATCTTCTGCTACTTCGTCAACTGTAACATAGTTTCCTTCACTAATACCAACAACTGCTTCTGTAATTGCTACTACATCTTTGTCTCTTAAATCAAAATTATTATTTTTACTAGCATTTATGATAGAATCTACTACAATTTTTGCTAGATTATCTCCT
>CAMYXG010000071.1 GCA_947303225.1 uncultured Caryophanales bacterium
TTTTAAAGGGAGAAATATCTAATTTTAAAGCTCATAGTAGAGGACACTTCTATTTTACTTTAAAAGATGAAGGAAGTCGTATTAATGCAATTATGTTTGCATCTAGTACTAAGGGAGTTAAGTTTCAGCCGCAAGATGGTATGAAAGTAATGGTTACTGGTCGAATTTCTGTATTTGAGGCAACTGGTCAATATCAAATTTATGTTAATGAAATGATAGAGGATGGTATTGGTAATTTGTATATTGCCTTTGAACAGTTAAAGAAGAAATTAGAGGATGAAGGATTATTTGATCCGAGTAAGAAAAAAGCTATTCCTAAAATTCCTAATCGAATTGGTGTAGTTACAGCTCCAACGGGGGCTGCTATTAGAGATATTATTTCTACTATTAAGAGAAGATGGCCATTAACGAAAGTATTTTTGTTTCCTGCGTTAGTTCAAGGTGAAGATGCGAAAGAAGATATTGTAAGACAAATAAAAAAGGCTGAAGAATATCAGTTAGATACATTAATTGTTGGACGTGGTGGAGGAAGTATTGAAGATTTATGGGCTTTTAATGAAGAAATTGTAGCAAGAGCTATTTATGAGTGTAGTATACCAGTTATAAGTGCGGTTGGACATGAGGTGGATTTCACAATTGCTGATTTTGTAGCAGATTTACGTGCTCCTACACCAACTGGGGCAGCAGAGATGGCTGTTCCACAAATCAGTGATGTTTATCAATATTTAGGTCAATTAAATATTCGATTAAATAAAGTAATGATGAATAAAATTTCTCAATATCAAGAACGACTTACTGGTATTATGAATCGTAATATTATGAAAAATCCGATTAGTATTTATCAAACTAAGGAAATGATTTTTGATAATCTTATCGAGCGTCTTAGACATAGTACTGTTGACTTGGTTCATTTGAAAAGTCGTAAGCTTTTGGAATTGAAAAGTTCCTTTGTTTTAAGAAGTCCTTTTAAATTATTAGATAATAAGGCTAATAAATATTTGCAACTTGTTGGTAAATTGGAGACTTTAAGTCCATTATTAACATTAAAAAGGGGTTATACGATGACAAAGGTAGATGGAAAAGTGATGAGTAGTTGTAAAAAGATTAAAACGGGAGAGAAAATAGAAGTTCAATTTTGTGATGGTTCTATAAATGCGAGAGTTATATGAAAAAAATATTTAATAAATGTATCAATAATATGACTATTTTTATTTTATTGTGTATTACAGTGATTGTTAATTTATATTTATTTCATTATGAAATTAGTGATTGCTATTGTCACTGCTATTCATCAGGCTCATGTAATTGTGGATATGGTACTAAAGTATTTCATTATACTTCTGGATTTGAACATAATCTTCAAAGAAGTATATTTGTTATTATTTATATTATTTTATTTATTTGTGCTTTCTATCAACTAAGAAAAAAGAAATCTATGTTCACTTTTTTAAATATCTTATTTATAATATGTGCTTCATGTTATATTATGTATAGTGATATAGAATATGCTAATAATCCCCAAGAAAAATTACCAAGTACAGATGCGTATGGAACGTATTATAGTATACGAAAATGTTAATAGAAAAGGAGAAAACAAAATGGCAGAGAAAAAAGAAAAAGAATTAAGTTTTGAAGAAAGTCTTGTTAAATTAGAGGAGATTGTTAAAAAATTGGAAGTAGGAGATGTTCCTTTAGATGATGCTATAGATGAGTTTAATAAGGCTATGAAGTTAGCTAAAAGTTGTGATGAAAAATTAAAGAGTGCAGACGAAGCTATTACTAAGCTTGTTAAAGAAGTGGATTTCACTATTGATGAGTAAAAGAAAGAGTACCAATTTGGTACTCTTTTTAGATCATTGTATATTTTAATAATAAATTACAGGCTAATTCAAACTCTTGTTCATTCTCTAGTGGAAGAATGATTTCTTTATCATTTTTATCTGTTTTTCGTATTAATGTATCTTCTTCATCATTAATATTTGATAAATATAAGTAGGAAGTATCTTCATGCTTTACTTCTTTGATTATTACATAACTTTCTCCGTCTATTTCGACTACTTCTAAATCTTTCATAAAGCTTTTCCTCCTACGATTTCTGTTTCTGGATGTTCTTCTGACATTCTTTTTAATTCTTCTTCTTTTTGATTTATTTCTAAATTAATTAAAATTCTTTGATCCATATCTTTTCTAAAATCTTCTGCTGTTTCATATCCTCTTTTTTCTAGATATGCATGAAAGCTTCCAAATTCTGTATGTTCTAAAACAAGACCTGTTTGATATTCTCCAATATTTACAAATAAGAGGTAGACTGCTTCATCAAAATCTTCTGAATTTTCTAGTTTTTCAGCAAGATCTTCATAATCATAGAAGAAATATTTACCGTTATCTGTTCTATGTTTTTCCGGAACAATTACTTCTTCAAAAAATTCCAATTTTGCTTCATCACGAACAATAATATCTCTTATTTGAGAAATTGCTATATTACTTGCTCCTAATAATAATGCTGTTGAAACTGCTGTTATGCCTGCAATTGCTTTTAGTCTTAATAGAAAATCTTTTTTACTCATACGTATATAGTCTCTTTTTCTTCTAAGTGTTTTTCCAGATGTTGATCTTTTCTTCATTCTTTCATAGTTTCTTCTTGCTCTTTCTTCATCTACTTCAAATTCATAATGATGGCCAAAATCATTAGAATTTCTTCTGTAATTTGTCATATTACCACCTCTATTATAACTATACTGAACTTTTGTTAGAATGTCAAAATAATTCCTATAAAGAGTTCCTTTTTTTTGTATATTTTGTCTAATTTTGGAAATTCTATAACTGAGGTGAGGTAAATGAAAATAAAAAGACTTTTTTTCTTCTTATTTTTACTTCTTTTTCCTTTTCCCATTTTTGCATATTCTAGTAAAGTTGCTATTGGTGGTGATACAATTGGAATTGAAGTTCATTCTGATGGTGTTTACGTAGTTGGCTTTTATTCTGTTGATGGGAATGAGATTGCAAAAGATGCTGGTTTTTTAGTTGGTGATGTTATTTTAGAAATTAATCATAAGAAGATGATTGATGTATCTTCTTTTCATGATATTATTCAAGAATCAAAAAACTATACATTTACAGTTCTTAGAGGAAATCAAAAGAAAGAAATTCCTTTATTTGTAAAGCTTGAACATCATATGTATCAAACTGGATTGTATGTGAAAGATCAAATTAATGGGATTGGGACTCTTTCTTATATTGATCCAGAAACAAAAGTATATGGTTCTTTAGGACATGAAATTTTAGAATCCTCTTCTTTTTCAAAATTCTTATTAAAAGAAGGTACTATTTATAAAGCAGAAGTTTCTTCTATAAAAAAAAGTGTTGATGGAAATACTGGAGAAAAAAATGCTATTATTGATACAAATGAAGAGATTGGTAGTATTAATCGTAATGAAATAGATGGTATTTTTGGAATCTATACGAGTGATTTTTCTAATATGGATTTATTAGATGTTGGAGATAAAAAGGAAATTAGAAAAGGAAATGCTGTTATACGAACCGTATTACAAGATGATTTTGTAGAAGAGTTTCAAATTAATATTTTATCTATTGATGAGAATGATCCTATTAAAAATATTTTATTTGAAATTACAGATTCTAAATTATTACGAAATAGTGGGGGAATTGTTCAAGGAATGAGTGGATCTCCTATTATTCAAAATCATAAAATAATTGGAGTTGTTAATTATGTTATAGTTGATGAAGCAAAAAGAGGTTATGGTATTTTTATACAAACAATGCTTGAAGAAGGGGATCGATTAATTTCATAGTTGTACTTGAAAAAGATATTAAATTGATGATACAATAGACTAGAAGATAGGAAGTGTTTTTATGTATATCGATTTAATTGTTTTTTTGGTATTATTAATTGTAGTAGTAATGTTTTTTAAACGTTTTTCTTCTTTTGTATTTTTTATTGCTATTATTGATATTTTTTTACGAATACTTGCTTATATCAAACATAATATTCCAGCAAAAGATATTGCTGCATTAATTGGTAAATATTTACCAGAGAGTGTTTTTGATATTATTAATAAATATACTGCAAATATGGGGATTATTAATGATATTTTAAAATGGTGTTTTGTAGGACTTATGAGTATTTTCTTATTTTATATTACTAAAATATTTTTAAAAAAGAAAAAGATATAACAGAAAGCGACAAGAAAGTCGCTTTTTATTTGATATTCTTTTCTTGGTGATGAAATTGAAGATTTATTATGAATATATTGTAATATTAAATTTTTTATTAGATTTTATGATACTTTATGGAACAAAGCGTATTTTAAAAAGAAAACAATCTATTATAAGATTGTTATTAGCAAGTTTGTTTGGAGCTATGACTACTATTTTATTATTTGTTCAAATATCTTCTTTTGAATTATTTCTTATTAAGATTTTTTTTAGTGTTTTAATGATTCTGATTGGGTTTGGTAAAAATGATTTTTTTCATAATATATTTTATTTTTATATTATGAGTATTATTGTTGGTGGAAGTGTTTATTTATTTGATTTAAGAAATTCTTCCCTTTTTTATTATATTGGATTATTATGTGTTAGTTGTGGTAGTGTGTTTATTTTTGTTTATGAGTATTTACAATATCAAAAAGTATTTCATCATAAGTATTGTGTAACAATTATTTATCATAAAAAGAAATATCTATTGGAAGGATTTATTGATACTGGGAATCGACTTGTTTCTCCAATTAAGAAAGAATCTGTTATTTTAGTTAATTTATCATTTGATATGAAACAAGTTATTTATGTTCCTTATAAAGCTCTAAATACGAGTGGAGTTATTCCTTGTATTAGACCTGATAAAGTTATTATTAATAAAAGGGAGTTTCATCATTGTTTAATTGGTATTTCTAAAGATAAGTTTGATTTAAATGGAATGAACTGTATATTACCTAATATTTTTAAGGAGGAATTATGTTAACTATTATTCGAATTATAAAAAAATTATTTTATAGAGTAGGGAGTATTTTTTATGTAGGTGCAACTGATGTATTACCAGAACCTTTATCAAGAGAAGAGGAAGAGTATTTTGTAAAGTTAAAAGAAGAGGGAAATGAGGAAGCGAAGGAAAAATTGATTGAGCATAATTTACGTTTGGTTGTTTTTCTGGCAAAAAAATATGAAAATACTGGAGTTGATTTAGAAGATTTAGTTAGTATTGGTAGTATTGGTTTAATTAAGGGTATTAATACTTTTTCTAGTGATAAGAATATTAAATTAGCAACCTATGCATCTAGATGTATTGATAATGAAATATTGATGTATTTAAGAAAGAATAAAAAGTTAAAAGCTGAAGTTAGTATTGATCAATCTTTATCGTTTGATGGAGATGGAAATGAACTTCATTTAGAGGATATTATTGGAACTGATAAAGATGAAGTATCTAAGACTATTGAAGATCAAGATGATAAGTCTTTGATGATACAAGAAATTCTTTCTTTAAAACCAAGAGATCGTGAAATTATGATTATGAGATATGGGTTATTGGGTCAAGATGAGTATACTCAGAAAGAAGTTGCTGAAAAGCTAGGTATTTCACAAAGTTATATTTCAAGAATTGAAAAGAAGGTGATTAGACGTCTAAAAGTTTTGATTAATACATAATAGTATTTTATTTTTTTCTATGTTTTGCTATAATGATAATAGTAAGGTAGTGACGATATGGCAGAGAGAAAAAGAAAAAATCTATACTATCGTAAGAAAAGATATTTAAAGTATTCTTTTCTCTTTTTGCTTTTATTTATAACAATGGGATACTCTGTATTAAATACAGAATTAGGGATAAATGGAGACGTACAATTAAAAGAATATGTAGCACCAACTTTATATAATGTATTAAAGCAAGCAGCAAAAGAAGGTACATATGCAAAAGAATATACAGGAGAACATCAGGATAGTATGGATCCAACTAAATCAACAGAAAAGATTTATCATTGGTATGCTCCTAATACTATACCGGGTAATACTTTAGCTAATGAAATTCTAGATAAAAACAATGTGATATTTGCTGGTATTTGTTGGCAAATGATAAGAACAACAGATACTGGTGGAGTTAAGATGATATACAATGGGGAAGCAGTAGATAACCAATGTTTATCTACACGTGGTACGCATGTGGGATATGCATCTAGAACAAGCCAAAACTTAGCTTCTAACTATTGGTATGGAACTGATTATACTTATGACTCTACAGCAAAAACATTTAAAGTAAGTGGCACAACAGAACAAACTATGTGGAATGAGAGCAATGGACCAGGACTAGTTGGAAAATATACTTGTAAATTAACAAGTGAAGATGGAACATGCGCAACCTTATATTTAGTAGAGTCATATTACAATACGACGAGCGCTTATGTAATACC
>CAMYXG010000072.1 GCA_947303225.1 uncultured Caryophanales bacterium
TAGAAAGGATCAATCAAATAGATTAACATTTCTATAAGATTGATTATACGAGGATGGTTATATTTATTATTTGGAGTATCTATTTTAGGAATAACTCTAGGATATGCTTATTTAAATACAGAGCTACAAATTAATGGAACTACGAATGTTTCATCTGCTAGTTGGAATGTCTGTTGGGATAACATACAGTTAGGTAGTAACAATGTTGCAACAGTAACTACACCTGCAACTATCTCTACAGGTAAGACTGAAGTATCCTTTAATGTAGACTTCTCCGAACCAGGAGATACTTATGAGTTTACTGTTGATGCAGTAAATGATGGATCAATTGATGCGATGATTTCAACTTTTTCTAAAGGAGTATACGCATCTAATGGAACAACACCAAAAACATTACCAGATTACTTAGAATATACAGTAACTTATAGTGATGGAATAGAGATAGCTAATAAACAATTATTAGAGTCAGGTAAAACAGAAACCTACAAAGTTCGAGTTCATTACAAAGAAGATATTACCGCAAGTCAACTACCAAGTACAGCTGATAATTATATGTTCAAGTTCAGTGTAACCTATGCTCAAGCAGATGATACAGGAACAAAAGTATCTCATCCTGAATCTTTTGCAGATGATGATTGGTCAACAATTATCAATGCAGTTCAGACAGGAAATACAAGTGCTTATCATGTAGGAGATACAAAGACAGTAGAACTAGGCAATAGTCTAGGTACTCATACCTTAAGAATAGCAAACACAACAACACCAGCAGAGTGTTCAACCGAAGGATTCTCACAAACAGCTTGTGGCTTTGTCTTAGAATTTGCGGATTTTATCACAGCACATAATATGAATTCAACGGCTACGAATGTAGGAGGATGGCCAGCAAGTGAGCTAAGGACTTATGTAAATACAGATATCTATAATGCATTACCAGAAGTAATAAGAAATGCTATAGTTAATACAACAGTTATCTCAGGGCATGGGTCAACTGCAGGAGAGACTAATTTTACATCATCTGACAAGTTATATTTATTGTCAACTCATGAAGTGTGGGAAGATGTAGATGGTAATACAAGTAGTGGAATAGATTATAATGATACAGCTTATCATAATACAAGACAATTAGATTATTATGCCGGACTAAATGTGACAACATCCAATTATTCAGGAGCAATTAAACAATACAGCGGATCATCCACATGGTGGTGGCTGCGTTCGTCTTATTCCAATCTTACTAGCGATTTCCACATTGTGTACAGTAGCGGTTACTGGAATCGCAGCGGTGCTGATGGTACTCGTTGGGTTTCACCAGCTTTCCGAATTGCATAAAAGTGTAAAATAATGTAAATCAAATAGATAAAGAAAAAAGAGAGAGAAGTAGTAAACCATCCGACTTTTGATATTTTGGAGTAGGCCAGCTCCGAATCTGAGATTCGGACGGACCCAAAATATCAAAAGCAAGATAATGTCCGAACGAAGTGAGGACTCTTGAAAAAGTGAAATTTGTATAGAATTTTGAAATTGAAGAGAATAAGTTCCTGCTTTTTTAAAATCTATTTAGTAGATATTTGAAAAGGTGTTAGGAATTTGGATGAATTTGAGAAAAGTAGAGTTTTACTTTTCTCTTTTTGTTTGATATAAAGGGATTACTTCATGAAGAAAATTATTAATAAGGGGGAATTACATGGAAGAAGAACATAAAATATATACTTGTAAAAATGATAGAGTATTTAAAGAAATATTTATGAAGGAAGAGAATAAAGACTTATTAATTACTTTATTAGAAAGTATTTTAGATATTAAAATAAAAGAATTAACATATTTAAACTTAGAGAAGAATGAAGATAATATAAAAGTAAGAAGAAAACATTTTGATCTACATGTAAAAACAGAAAAAGAGAATATTCAAATTGAAGTAAATTCTCAAATGAGTGATTATGTTAGACCAAGAAATGCTGCGTTTTTATTTGATACGTATTCTCATAATGTAAAAGTCGGAGGAGATTATAATGAAGAGATTATGATTATTCAAATTAATTTTACATATGGACTTGGAGAAGATTCTAAATACTATCATAAAAAAGAAGATGATATGATTAATATCTATCGATTTGTCAATGATAAATGTAAACCATTTATTCATAATATTGTTTTATATGAGTTTAATATGGATTATTTTAAAAAGATATGGTACTCTATGAGTGAAAAAGAAAAAAAGAAGTATCGATACTTAATGATGATGGATTTAAAACCAGAAGAATTAAAAGATATTTCTGTGAAAGATAGGGTGGTTAAAAAGTATATGGATGAATTAGAAAGAGTAAATGAAGATCCAGAATTTAGAGAGTTTATCAGTGCAGAAGAAGACAATCGAAAGATAGAGAATAGCTTAAAGAAACAATATATGAGAGAAGCACGAGAAGAAGGACTAGCGGAAGGAAGAGCAGAGGGAAGAGCAGAGGGAATACAATCTGAAAGATTAGAAAATGCTCGTAAGATGAAAGAAAAGAATATTTCTATTTCTGATATATGTGATATTACAGGTTTAAGTATAGAAGAGATAGATAAATTATAGAAAACATCAACTATGATGTTTTTTCCTTATAGTTGCGAAAAACAAATTTTACTTATTTGTGTTATAATAGGTTTAAGGAGTGCTTATGGAAAATTATAAAAAGAAAGACATTAATATCTTAATCAGTATTTTTATTATATTAAGTCCAATATTAGATGTATTAACAGGGTTAAATGTTCATTACTTATCCATTCCTCTAACAATGGGTATGGTTATAAGAATGTTATTTTTATTTATATTATTTCTAATTGTATTGTTTTATTATCATAAATCAAAAGTAATAATACTATATCTAATAGTTGGAATATTTATGATATTTCATCTATTGGGAAATAATGTATTTAAAACAAATCCATCGAATTGGCAAGAAATACAAAATATTATAAAAACATTTTATTTTCCTTTATTATTAGGAACCATTTATTCAATAAAAGAAGATATTCGTATTAGTAATTTAACATTATTTAAATTATTATTTTTATATTTAATCTTTATTTTTGTACCATTATTACTAGGAATAGGATATCAAAGCTATAGAGTAACGAAAGCAGGTACTTTAGGTTTTTATAATTCAGCAAATGAAATAAGTGGTATTATTTCTATACTAACTCCTGTGATGTTTATTATATTAAAAACATCAAAAAAAATCATTCCAAAATTAATTCTAATGATTATGTATTTAACAACGATCTTAATGATGGGAACAAAAACTCCTTTATTAACATTATGCCTAATAACAGGAGCAACCTTACTATATTTCTGGATAAAATGGCTGAAGCAAAAAGAAATCAAAAAAATAGTATTTTCAATTATAGTAGTATTATTTAGTATTATAGGACTTGATATTATTTTACCAAAAACTAATTTCTATAAAAATATTGAAACTCATTTAGATTTCTTAGGAGTAGATAATGTATTTGAAGTATTTACAGATAAGAAATTAATGGATCATTTTATTTTTAGTCAAAGAATAACATTTTTACATAAAAAAGCAAATATTTTTCATTCAGCGAATCGCTATCAAAAGTTCTTTGGAATAGGAATATACCAAAATGGAATAGAAACAAAGTCAATTGAAATGGATTATTTTGATATCTATTATAACTATGGTTTAATAGGATTCTTTGTATTCTTTGGAATTGTCTTATCCATTTTATATCAAATATTAGTAGAAGAAGAGGAAATATCTTTTAAAAGATATATGACTAGAATCAGTCTATTATTAATTATTTTATTATCTCTCTTAACAGGACATATTCTAACCGCACCATCTGTTAGTATCATAGTATGTATCATTGTATTATCTTTAAATGATCAAAGGAAAAAAAGAATCTTTATAACAGGAAAAGAATTAGTAGAAAAAGATGATTACTTGATTGAAAATTTAAATCAAAATAATATAAATAGTACAATTATATTAGAAGATAAAATTCCAAAAAATAAAATATCATTCTTATTCTTTAAAATCATTAATTATGATAATTATGATATCAGTTTTTATCTTCATAACAAAGAAGAATTAGGAAAAGAATTAGTAGAATTTACATCCTCTAAAAAAGGAATTGTAGTAAATCGAATGAAACAAGAATATGAGAACTATGATTGGATTATTTGTAGGGAAAAAAGAAAGATACATCTAAAAAAAATACTATATTACGATGATAAGAGTATTCTAAAAAAAATGGAAATTACATAAAAAAGAAATAAATGAAGTATTATAATTTGTTTTGAAATGATTAATATAGTTAATAGAATAAGAATAGGAAATATATCAGTAAAAAATAAAAATAGAAACGAATGACAGAAAGAAACATTTGTTTCTTTTTTAATATTACTTTTGAAATAAAAATTCTGTTGTTTATTATGTAAAAAAAGAGTATAATAAAGGAGATGAAAGCGAGAATGTATATATGCAAAAGAAACTAGGAATGGTAATTGTAAACTATAACGATTTTAATATGACAAGTCGCTTACTAAACAATGTAAGGGACTACAAATGTCTAGATTTGATTGTCGTAGTAGATAACAATTCATCAGATGATTCTTTTGAAAAGTTGAAAGAGTTTGAAAGTAACCGAATCACTATAATTAAAAATAGGTTTAGACAATACTCTTCGGGGTTAAATGTCGGTGCTAAATACTTAATTAAAAAAGTAGGAAAATGTAATATTATATTTTCCAACTCAGATATCATCATTAAAGGTGAGGAAGACTTAAAAAAACTTTCATCAAATATAAATTCGGATATTGTAGTAGTAGGACCAACAGTAGATGAGCATGGTACACTAAATAGGGGATGGCACTTACCTAGTACCAATCAGGAAATACTATTTAATATCCCGCTTTTAAGCCGGTATTTTAAACAAAAATATCTACCATATAAAGAAGAAGATTATAAGAAAGATAAGACAATTGTAGATGTAGTATCAGGATGCTTTTTCGTGGTAGATAGTACATTTCTCATGGATAATGATTATTTTGACGAAACAACATTTTTATACTATGAAGAACAAATTTTCGCTATGAAAGTAAAAGAAAAAAAGAAAAAAGAATTAGTAGATAATACAATAACCATTATTCATGATCATTCTGTATCGATTGATAAGAGTATCAAAAGAGTAAAAAAGCAGAAAATATTAAAGACAAGTCAACGATACTTTGCTAAAAAATATCTAAAAGCGAATCAATTTCAAATGGCACTCTTATATATAACGGATTATTGTTATAGAGGATTATTATATATTAGATGCCTAGTAGGGAGGTAACATGAAAGGAATTATTTTAGCAGGAGGGTCTGGAACTAGACTATATCCAATTACAGAAGGAATTAGTAAACAACTAATGCCAATTTATGATAAGCCAATGATTTATTATCCATTATCAACGTTGATGCTAGCTGGTATTAATGATATCTTGGTTATCACAACACCAGAAGATCAAGCATCATTTCAAAAATTATTAAAAGATGGCTCAACATTTGGAATTAACATTTCTTATGTAGTACAACCATCTCCAGATGGATTAGCACAAGCATTTATTTTAGGAGAAGAATTCATTCAAGATGAAGAATGTGCCATGATTTTAGGAGATAATATTTTCTATGGAAATGGATTCAATGAAGCCCTTCAAAGAGCAAAACAAAATGCCAAAGAAGGCTATGCTACAATATTTGGAAATCAAGTAAAAGATCCAGAAAGATTTGGAATTATGGAATTAGATGGAGATAAAGTAGTGAGTGTAGAAGAAAAACCAAAACATCCAAAATCAAATTATGCCATTACAGGATTATACTTTTATCCAAAAGGAGTGTCAGATAAGGCAAAAGAGATTACTCCATCTGATAGAGGTGAATTAGAAATTACATCACTAAATGATATGTATCTTCAAGAAGAAAAACTAAAAGCAGAAATTTTAGGAGATGAATTCACTTGGTTTGATACTGGAACATTTGATAGTGAATTAGATGCTGCGAATATGATTAGAACAATTGAAAATAATAAAGACAAAGTAATATGTTGTCCAGAACAAATTGCTTATTATAAAAATTGGATTAGTAAAGAAGAATTACAAGAAAGAGCAAAAGTATTAAGTAAAAATAACTATGGAAAATATCTACAAAAAGTAGTAGATGAAACAAAATAGGAGGGTTTTAAGAATGAATCGATTAGAATTCGAACAAGGCAGAGCAGAAGATAAATGTGTAGATTTTAAATCAAATATTATTCAAACAAATTTAGAAGATTGCTATATCATTGAAGAAAATAGATTTGGAGATAGTAGAGGATACTTTACTTCCGTAACAAGTAA
>CAMYXG010000073.1 GCA_947303225.1 uncultured Caryophanales bacterium
CGAATCAAAGGAATACTCATTCCTGTAATGATTCCTAATATCACAACCGCAACTAATAATTCTACTAAAGTAAAGCCCTTACGATTCATATAACCACCTAATTATATAATAGTATAAAAAATTTAAAAAAACAAAAAAAGATAATGACAGAATCATTACCTTTACAATTAAAAACGTCAAATTAAACTCTTTCTCGTAAAAGAATCTACTTCTTTATCAATATATAAATCAATAACTCCCTTATTAACAATTTTAACAAAGCCTAATCCACTAATTACAAGATCTTCATCATATTTCATCTGATATGTAATTTTATTTTTATCTTTCAATTCATCATTATGAGTAAAATTTAATAATCTTTTTACCTTCAAATCATTCGATAAAAACAATGTAAAACTATTTCTCTCTCCTTCAATATAATCAATACGAACCATATCTTCAATCACAATAGATTGATTTTTACGTAATTGATACGTTCTTGGTTTAATCTCTTTCTTGGGAGAAATCTTCTTTACCATATCATCACTAACATGATTCAAAATAGAACCAACTTCTACTAATCCTGGTGTATCAATAAGAATTAAATGTTCATCAATCTCAATTGTAACAGTATTCAATGTTGTTGATGGTAAAGGACTCATCGTTAATTCTTGATTACTATCAGAATAATTTTGTATCAATTTATTAATCAAACTACTCTTACCAGCATTCGTATGTCCAACAACATAAACATTCTTGCTAGTTTGATGAAATTTTACCCTTTTTAACAAATAATCGATATTATAATTCTTATTTGCTGAAATTACAATAATCTCTTCAAAATTAGCATTCTCTAAAGACGATAAATATTTTTTTAATTTTTCTTCTTTAACAGACTTAGGTAAAACATCCTTTTTATTTAATACCAAAATCATTTTATTAGGAAGAATATTACGAATTTCTTCCAAATTTTTCTCTAAATTTAATAAATCTGTAATATATAAAACTAAATCTTTTGTCTTAGCTACTTCCTTTAAAATATCAAGATATTCTTGGTTATTCTTAGAAACATTTTGATACTCTCCATAATTCTTCATACGAAAGCATCTTTGACAATAATCATTTTCTAAACTAGTGGTATATCCTTCCAAAAGGACATTTTCATCCTGAAGAACAATTCCACATCCTTGACATTTCTTCTCCTCATTCATAATAATTTCCTCTCTTAAACAATCCTTTTTTTTCATACTTCTTAACAATAAAGCCTTCAATCTTACGATTAAGACCCGTTATTTTCAAATCTTTTTCTCCTAAAGGATCTACTAAAATTGTTTTAATATGAAATCGATTACCTGCTAAAATATCCGTAACAATCTGATCTCCTATTATACACATTTCTTTTTTCTTTAAATGATATTTTCCTTTTGCATACACCAAGCCTCTAATAGAAGGTTTCATACTCCAAGCAATCCCATCAATCCCCAAATCTTCCAAATATGGTGTAATTCTTCTTTTTGTATTATTAGAACTAATCAAAACTAAAAAGTTCTTTTTTAGTTTTTGAATCAATTTCTTAGTATCATTAGGACATCTCTTATGTGAAATTAATCCTAATGTATTATCCAAATCAAAAATCAAACAAGTAATTCCCTGTTCCTTCAACTTGTCATAATCAATTTCATGAATAGTATGACAATACATTTTTGGCTTAAATAGTCCCATAAAATCACTCCCAATGTATTATACACTAGATTAGAACAAAAATCAAAAGTCACCTTTTGATTTTCCAGTATCTTATTATTTTCCTAATTATTAACTCTTTGTGTAACCATTTCAGTATCCATTGTAATTGCCTCGAACCGATAACCATTTTCTTTACCATATTGGATAATTCTTTTTAAAGCATCTCTTGTATATGTCTTAATATCATGCATCAAAACCATATTCATACGATCATGACTTAAGCTACCAACAACATTATTATAGATTTGATCAGAAGTAGGACTTCCTCCAGCTGCATCCCCACTAGATAAATTCCAGTCATAATAACGAAAACCACGGTTTTGAACTTCTGTTGTTAAGTAACTCATAATACCAGGTGTATATTTGCGACTAACGGTATTACTGCTTCCACCAGGAAATCGAATAATTTTACTTTCATATCCAGTAATTCTCTTTACACGTTCTTGAACACTATATAAATCTTCAAAATAAGACTCACCAGATGCATAAACAATTGAATAATCATGAGTAGCAGTATGAAGTGCCACTGTATGTCCTTCATCATATTCTCTCTTTATCAATTCATCCGGTCCCTTATTCGTTACAAAAAATGTAGCTTTCACACCTTCTTCTTTTAAAATATCCAAAATGACATCCGTAGTCCCACTTTGAGGACCATCATCAAACGTCAAATAAATAGTTCCATTCTTTGTCCTCTCATTAATTTTAACAGTCCTCTTAACTTCACCTTTATTTCCTGCTTTATCTTCTACATGATAAACAAGTACATATTCTCCTACTTGATTCATATCAACATTACCATCTACTTTTAAATTAGATTCCAATTTTGAATCACAATTATCTGTTATAGTAACAGAAGGATCAGAAAATTCATCTCCAAGATAATAATATAAGATTTCTCCTCCATTTAATGTAAGTTTAGGAGCTTCTATATCTTTAAAAATAATCTTTTTTGATACTTTCTTCGTATTACCAGATTTATCAGTAACCATATAAGTAATACTACTATGATCCTTACTAATAACGCTCTTAACTTTTTTAGAAATATCTCCATCATAATTATCAAATGCTTTTACTTTTTCTGGAACAATTTCATCTCCTGGACATAAATAGATATCCTTCGTATCAATTTCCAATTTCGGCTTTTCTTCATCACGAACTTCAACAGTACGAACCACTTTTCTAGAAAAAAATCCTTTTCCAACACGATATTCAATTTGATAAGTTCCAAGTTTATTTGTTCGAACCTTTCCTTTTACTTTAACATCATTCGTTAAGTCTTTACCAAAATGATGAGCAAGATACCCTTTTTCAACATATTTTTCTTTATAATTCAAAACAACTGTTTTTTCTCCTTTTAAAGATAATCTAGGAAAGAAAATCAATTGAAAAAGTCCCCCACAAAATAAAACAGAAAAAATACACACAAAAACAATCAGTATTTTTTTATTAAAAAACTGTTTTTTCTTCTTCAATTTCTTTTTCTTATTTGATTCTTTCTTCACACTCATACTAACCACTCTCTAAAAAAATTATATAAAAAAAGAAAGAATTTGTAAAGCATAACTAGCATTTCCGATGCTTTATAAATTCTCTCAACAATTTAGTAAGTGCTCTTTTCTCTATTCTTGAAACATAGCTCCTAGAAATACCCAATTTTTTAGAAATACTTTTCTGAGTTTCTTCTTCTTGATTATCTAATCCATACCTTTTCATAATAATCTTTTTCTCTCTTGGAGTTAAAATATCCATATATTGATACAAACAACGAATATTATCTTTTAAATCAATATGATCTTCAAAATCAACATGATCTGTTTTTATAATATCTTGTATAGCAATTTCATTCCCATCTTTATCATACCCAATTGCTTCACTAATAGAAACGTCTTTACTATATTTATTATTCTTTCGAAAAAACATCAAGATTTCATTTTCAATACATCTAGCACAATAAGTAGTAATTCTTACCCCCTTATCAGGAGAAAACGTATCAACTCCCTTAATAATTCCAATCGTTCCAATACTAATCAAATCATCTGCTTCAACATACCTAGTATCATATTTTTTTACAATATGAGCCACCAGTCGTAAATTATGCTCAATCAACTGATTTCTAGCAGAACGATCACCCTGCATTTTCTGATAGACATATTTCTCCTCTTCTTCTTTACTAAGTGGTTCTAAAAAAACATCATTCGAATAACTCCCAGTAAAACAAAACAATTCACGCATTAATTGAAAAAAAAACATATAATCACCACTTCATTATATGTTTTTTTTGTCGAATTTTATCCTAGTTTTTGGAAAAATCTTTTTCAAAATCGTTTGATAAGTAGAAAGTAAAAAACCCTTATTTAAGAAAAATGCATAAATACAAACAATCAATAGATTAAAAATATGAAGATAAATATTATGCTGATAATATAGAATGATAGCAAAAAGATAAATGAATATACTTTTAAGAATCAATCCCTTTTCAATTGTAATTGTAACATATTTCTTTAAATCAATATGACGATACATCATCATAACAAAATAAGAAATAGCCGTAGATATTGCTGCCGCATACAATCCAGCTCTTTTCACAAAGAGAACATTAATAATAATATTAATAATTGCACCTAGAATAGCAGTAGAAGCAACTTGCTTGGATAATTTCTTAGCCAGATATACTTGACTATATAAACAAATAGCTACATTGAAAACTGTTCCTAATACTAAAAATGGAATATATGGATAAGCAGCATCATATTTAGAATCAATAAAAATAGGAAAAGCAAAAGGCATACAAGCAATCATACCTACTCCCATTGCAGTAAATAACTTCATAACAGTATTATAAATATCAGAGAAAAATTCATCACGATCACTACTATTTATATGTAAAGCTGCACTTTCACTCCAACTAAGATTAAAAACACCCGTTAAACTTGAAATAATTGTTGGAAACTTATTACTAATAGCATATAATCCATTAGCACTAGCTCCAAGTACAAGAGAAATAATACTTCTATCACTAACATTAACAATCCACCAACTCACTCCATTCGGAATTAAAGGAATAGAATAATGAAACATTTCCTTTAATAGTTTCTTATCAACAAGACTTTTTTGAAGATAAGAAAACATCTTTAAACGGAAAAATAAATAAAGTGAACAAATAAAATTAGCAATTGCCATAGAAAGAATCATACCATCTGCTCTCATATTCAGAAAACAAATAAAAATGATATTAGAAATAATTGTCGTAACACCCGTTAAAATACAACTAATGGAATAATCAATAGTTCGTCCAAATCCTCTAGCAATCTGTAAAAAATTACCAGATAAAACACAAACGATAATGTCAAACAAAATAAGAAAACGATAAGGGATCGTAATAAAAGAAGATAAAATCAAATAAAAAATACTAAATAAAGATAAACTAATTCCTAATACAAAAAAGTTATTTGTAATTAATTTCCTAGTATCTTTCTTTTTCCCCCTAGCATCAATTAAATAACGAAAAATACTCATTTCTAATTCTAAAGTAATAATTGGTACTAATAACGTTACATATGTCTGTACCAAGTCAACCATTCCATACTCTTTAGTTGCTAAATAAGAAGTATATAATGGTAATAAAAAATAAGATATCAATTGAGTACATACTCTTCCCATAAAAATAATAATGGTATTTTTAGCAAGTTGCTTTTTTTTGTTCATTATATCTCCTCCATACTCTATAATAACAATTATTTTAGAGAAGAAGTAATATATTTCAATTCCACAATAGGAACCAATGGTATCAATTATTACATCAATTGCTTTTCCACTTCTACCAGAAATAAATAATTGATGGATTTCATCACTACAAGCATATAAAAAAACAAAAAGAATGGTTATAATCATACTCTTCCATGAAAAAGTCATATATTCCATACAAAAACTACTAATCAATAAACCTAATAAAAAATATAAACTGAAGTGTGCTGCTTTCCGAACATATTTAACAAAGTGATTAATATAGTATTCTTTTTCTTTAGCATTTAAATTTTTACGAAAAAGAGATTCTGTAACATGAATAATCACATAATCACTCTTTTTACTAGAAGCATCTGCTGTATCAGAAGATAAAAAAAAGATACTTCCCATACAAAGAAGAATTAGAAACAATTTTACTATTCTACGTATCATCAAATCACCACTATAACTATATCATAAATCAAAAGAAAAATCATCATAGAAAGATGACTTTATCTCTTTACATAAGTATATGGCTTGTAAATTTTTTCATTTAATCTACCACTTTCATAATAGGTTTGAATCATAGGACAAATAGAAACAGATCCTTTTTTTTGATTCAATCCAGCCACTTGATAAGTAGCTTGTTTCATTCTACCCATAATTGCCAACATCATAATGAAAAAATCCAAACGGGAAGACTCATCAACAAATTCTTGCTTTAATGACGAAATAAAATCACTTCGAAAAGAAGCTTTTACTAGCTTTTGTAAAATAACTTCATCAGAATCTTTATAATGAGTATTCAAAAAAGATAAAGTTTTTGCAAAAGCAATCGCAACTTCTTGAAATTCTCCATATAAATTATAATTAGTAAGATCTGGTTGATACTCAAAAATAGCTTTATCTTTTCGATACTCTTTTCGAGGACGTT
>CAMYXG010000074.1 GCA_947303225.1 uncultured Caryophanales bacterium
TGATTATCTAAAAAATTCATATCTTCAATAATATCATCAACTGGATAATCTTCCATCGATTTCTCCTATTTACAAATATATCCATTATTCTTAAGTCGTTTCATAAACTCACCATCTGTATAATTATCTCCTACTTTTAATAAGATAACCTCGCTACTTTTGGTATTAGAATTAATTTTAATTTCCATATCATCATTAACAACAAATTCAATATTATCTAATAAAACCAATTGATTCTTATCTACTTTAATCTTAACAGTAATCCGATCTTCCCCAACCGTATAAGTAACATGATCTCCTAAATAATTCAATGTCTTTTCTAAAGCAAATTGAATACTTTTCAAACGACTACTATCCTTTGTATATTTTTCTGGAAGAATAATCGTTTTTGTTACATTCATACTAGTAACTTTTTTTCCATCTAAAGTTGTATCAACATGTTCCATGATTTTAATATCAGAATCAAAACTCCTTGTTTTATCACAAGTAACATGACTTTGCTTAATAGTTGCAAATAAATAAACAATAATAATAATAAATAAGAATGCCAAAATAATTGGTAATGTCATACTTTTACGAGTAGCCATATCAATCACCTCTTAGAAATATTATAACACAAAAAGAGAAATAGTTATACTAATTCTCTTTCGAAAATCCTCTCCATTCCCATTCCTGAATAAATGGCATATCTTCACCATATTCTTGAATATAATTTTTATGTCGATTTAACATATCATCACACCATTCTAATAATACTTTACTAGAATTTTTATAACGTGGAATCTCACGAAGAACAGCTTGAACTAAATGGAAACGATCAATTTCATTTTGAACACGAATATCAAAAGTAGTTGTAATAGTCCCTTCTTCTTTATAACCATGAACATGTAAATTTCTATTAAACCGTTTATAAGTTAATTGATGAATTAAAGAAGGATAACCATGAAAATTAAAGATAATTGGCTTATTTCTTGTAAATATCTCATCATATTCTTCATCACTCATTCCATGAGGATGAGTATCTGGAGATTGCAATTTCATTAAATCTACTACATTAACAACCCGAATACGAATTCCTTGAACACTTTGACGTAAAATGTCAACTGCAGCTAAAACTTCTAAAGTAGGAGTTTCTCCACAGCAAGCTAATACAACGTCTGGGTTACCCTCATCATTACTAGCAAAATCCCAAATTCCTAATCCACGTCGACAATGTGCTCTTGCTTGTGTTTTTGTAAGCCATTGAGGTCGAGGATGCTTAGATGCAACAATAACATTGATATAATCTTTTGTTTTAATACAATGATCAAAACAAGATAATAAACAATTAGTATCTGGTGGCAAATACATTCTAACAACATCTGCCTTTTTTGTAACCAAATGATTTAAAAAACCAGGATCTTGATGAGTATATCCATTATGATCCTGTTGAAAAACATGACTAACAAGTAAAAAGTTTAAAGAAGCAATTGACTGCCTCCATGGAATATCATGACATACTTTTAACCATTTAGCATGCTGACTTGCCATAGAATCTATAATACGAATAAAAGCTTCATAACTATGAATAAAACCATGCCTTCCTGTTAGCAAATATCCTTCTAACATACCTTCACATAAATGCTCTGAAAGATAAGAATCCATAACTCTTCCAACACTACTTAAATACTCATCAGTTTTTAACAACTTTGTATTCCAAGTACGATTAGTAACTTCAAAAACATGCTGAAGTCGATTTGATAAGGCTTCATCAGGACCAAAAGCACGGAAATTTTTATTCTCTTGATTTAATGCAAAAATATCACGAATAAATCTTCCTAACTCTTCAGTATCTTGAGCAACTACTGCTCCTGGTCGCTTAATATCCAAACAATAATCTTCCCAATTTGGAGTTCTTAATTCTCTTAACAATAAACCACCATTTGCAAAACTACTACAACCCATACATTTAGAGAGAGGAGGACATAATGATTTTAATTCTTTACTTAAATGTCCCTTCTCATCAAATAGTTGTTCCACATGATAACTTTTTAACCATTTTTCTAATAATTCCAAATTTTCTGGATGTTCATGAGAAATTGGAATAGGTACTTGATGAGATCGGAAAGACCCCTCAATTCTCTTTTGATCAATTTCTTTTGGACCAGTCCATCCCTTTGGCGTAGTAAGAATTAAAACTGGATAAGCACCTTCTCCACGATCTCTTACTCGTTTTATTTCTTTAATAATCCTATCTAATGTTTTAGCCATTTCTTCATGTAAACGAATAGAATTACTACCTGTAACAAAGAAAGGCTTCCATCCACATCCTTCAAAGAAAGAGCGCAACTCATCATTACTCATTCTACCAAAAATCGTTGGATTAGATATTTTATATCCATTTCGATGCAAAATTGGTAAAACAACTCCATCAGTCTTTTTATTCAAAAATTTATTAATATGCCAAGAAGTTGCAAGAGGACCGGTTTCTGCCTCTCCATCTCCAACAACACAAGCAGCAATTAAATCTTTATTATCTAATACAGCCCCAGCTGCATGAGATAAACTATATCCTAATTCTCCTCCCTCATGAATAGAACCAGGAGTCTCTGGAGCAACATGAGAAGAAACTCCCCCTGGAAAACTAAATTGTTTACATAGTTTTTTTAGACCCTCTTCATCTTCCGTAATTTCAGGATAAAACTTAGTATAAACACCTTCTACATAATGATTTGCAATCATAGCTTGTCCACCATGCCCAGGTCCAGACAAATAAATCATTTTTAAATTATTCTTTTTTATAATACGATTTAAATGCATATAAATAAAGTTTTGACCTGGTGCAGTACCCCAATGTCCAACTACTTTAGGCTTAATATCAGTTATTACTAGCTTTCTTCTCAATAAGGGATTATCAAGTAAATATAATTGTGCTACAGAAAGATAGTTTAATACTCGAAAGTATTCATCCATTAATTTCAATTCATTTCTACTTAAAGTACTCACATTAACCACCTCTATTATAAATACTATTATACAATAGAATAAAATAAAATAAAATAAAAAGTTGACAACATCATCAACTTTTCAATTATTATTCTTTATATACTTTTATTTTCAATAATTTATTACTTAATAATTGACTTTTTTAACTATAACTACTTCTTATATGCTTGAAGATGCAAAACTTTATCACTAATTAGTTGTCCAGTAGCAATACAAATAATAACACTCGTTAAAGAAAGTATTGGAACAAAGAAAACAATACTAAACAAGAATTGTCGTCCAAATACTCCTCGATTAAAATCACTTCCATCCTCATTTTTTATTTGAATTTTCATAATCTTGTTACCCAAAGTATTTCCAAAAATAAACATACACAAAGAATGAATAAACATAGGGTTAATAAAAATTAGTATTGAAAACAAAATAGCTACAAAACTAAAAGAACTACTACCACCATCAGAGCTTGCTGATAATATAGCAATAAAAATACTAATTAATGTCCCAAGGAAAAAGAATAAAGGTGAAGAAATAATTCCATCTAAAGCAACAGCCAAGACTCTACGCCAACCTTCTGCCTTATTCATATTATTATTTTGCACACTCACAGGTTCTAAATTTTGTCCAACTGGATTTTGACAATTACTACAAAATCTATCTCCTTCATTCAACTGATTCCCACATTTTTTACAATACATAAAAACACCTCTTTCAAAAAAAGAATATCACAAAAAATAAAATAATATTATTAATTATTATAATAATTTGAACAAAAACTAATGTTTTACGTAAAAAAAAAGGACATAAGTCCTTATTTAGAAATAACATCACAGATTAGTTTACTAATCTCAGTAGGATTATCAATAGGAAGTCCAGCGATAATCTTGGCTTCACTATATAAAATCTTTGTATATTTAATAAATTCATCTTTATCTTTTTTATATAGCTCTTTTAGTTTATCACTAATAGGATGTTTCTCATTAATTTCAAGCACTGTTTCTGCTTTAATTCCCATTTCATTTGGCATTGCATCAAATACTTTTTGCATTTCAATAGAAACATCTCCTTTAGTTGTTAAACATACTGGATGACTTTTAAGTTTATTACTGAAACGAACTTCACTAACTTCTTTAATTTCATCCGCCATATCTTTTAATAAACTAGAATTTTTCTTATTTACTTTTTCTACTTCTTTTTTCTCTTCTTCACTCTCTAAGTCTAAGCTCCCATCACTAACATTAACAAACTTCTTACTATCATATTCTTGTATTGCCGTAATGCAAAATTCATCTACATAATCTGTTAAGTATAGAATATCATACTCTTTATCTTTCACTTGTTCAACTTGAGGCAAAGAATTAATCTTATCAATAGAAGCTCCACTTGCATAATAAATAGCTTCTTGTCCATCTTTCATTTCAGATACATATTCTGATAAAGTAATAAGTCTTTCATGTTTAGAAGAGTAAAACATTACTAAATCTTTTAACTTATCTTTATCTTGTCCAAAATTATTATAAACACCATACTTCAATTGAACACCAAAAGTTTTAAAGAAAGAAATATAAGTATCACGATCATCCTTCATTAAGTTTTCCAACTCTTTACGAATCTTACTTTCAATATTCTTCGCAATTAGTTTTAAACTTTGAGACTCTTGTAATAATTCACGTGAAATATTTAAGCTTAAATCTTCACTATCTACAACACCTTTCACAAAACTAAAATAATCTGGCAGTAAATCAGCACATTTTTCCATTATTAGAACACCATTAGAATATAAGGCAAGTCCTTTCTCATATTCCTGAGTATAATAATCATATGGAGCATGACTCGGTATAAATAATAATGATTTATAAGAAGTCATTCCCTCTACTGAAGAAGAAATCACTTTTAACGGTTTATCATAATCACTAAATTTATCCATATAGAAATTATCATAATCGTCATCACTAACTTCACTTTTTGGTTTCTTCCAAATTGGAACCATACTATTCATAGTTTCTATTTCTTTATGATCTTTATATTCCTTTTTCTCTTCATCTACTAAATCATGATGAGTAACCTCCATTTGAATTGGATATGCAATATAATCAGAATATTTTTTAATTAATGTTTTAAGTTCATATTCATCTAAATATTTGCTATATTCAAACTCATCACTATCTTCTTTAATATTTAAAACAATCTCTGTACCAATGTCTTTTTTAGAAGCTTCTTCTATAGTATAACCATCAGCTCCTTCACTAGTCCAAACATATGAATCCTTACTATCTACACTTAAAGAAGTAACTGTAATCTTATCACTAACCATAAAAGCAGAATAAAAACCAACTCCAAATTGACCAATAATATCAATTTTCTCTTCTTTTGTCATATTCTCTTTAAAAGATAAAGAACCACTCTTCGCAATCGTACCAAGATTTTCTTCCAATTCTTCTTTTGTCATACCACAACCATTATCTATAATAGTTAAAGTACGAGCATCCTTATCAAAAGCAATTTCAATCTTCAAATCATCTCGATCTACTTTTACTTTCTTATCTGTTAAACTTCTATAATATAATTTATCCAAAGCATCACTAGCATTACTAATTAATTCTCTTAAAAAAATATCTTTATTCGTATAAATAGAATTAATCATTAAGTCTAATAATCTCTTTGATTCTGATTTAAATTTCTTTTTTGCCATAATAATCATCTCCCATAACTATATATAGCACCTTTCTTAGCAGTTGTCAAGGAAGAGTGCTAATTATTTTTATAGAAAAAGTCAATGCATAATACATTGACCTTTTTAAACATACTAATTCTTATCCCATCCAGCATATAAATCTACAAAAACATCACCTTTTTTTAGATTATCATAATACTTTATATTTGTATTATTTTGTAACCATGTTGCAAAATCTCTAACTTCATTAAAAGTATAATCTTCGTGAAGTTTTATAGATGAGTTAGAACTTCCTACATGCCAATAATCATTAGCTGAATATCCTTCTCTTTTCATATATAGAGTAGCCAAATATACAGGATAATGATGATCTCTAACACCTTTATCTTTCAAAGCATCAAAATCAAAATCATATGGTTCAACACAAACTTTACCTGTCTTATTTCCGGTACAAGATGACACATTCATATCGTTTTTTGTACAAACATTTCTACATGTTTCACCAACACTATCAGGACAAGCTACATCTCGTGCAGCTGCAAGTTCTCCTCCATTTGTATAGTATGAAACAACTACTCTATTCTTTCTCCAATGAGCATAAAGTGTAGCATTAGAATTAAATTGTTGTGTCTTTCCACTAACAATGGTACCATCATCATTAATAATTTTAGTACCTCCACTAAGTGCAGTATAATATCCT
>CAMYXG010000075.1 GCA_947303225.1 uncultured Caryophanales bacterium
TCCATAGTTGGAATTGTTACTTTAGTAATTTCTTTCGTACCAAGAGAATTAGAATACCAACCAGTATTATACTTTTCATAAATTGTAGAAGTTCCTCCACTTCCTCCATTTTTATCTAATATTACAGTATAGGCATTAGCTTCCCAATGAGCATATAGTGTAATTTTAGGAGAATATGTATTAATCCAACTATCAGAAACACTTGATTTTACTCTATATTTTGCAGAAGTATCTGTCTTTTTAAGCTTCCATCCAGCTAGGCTATAACTAGTTTTGGTACATGTTTTAGAAAATTTTTGATCACTTTTTCCATACGTAAAGGTATCACTTCCTCCACCAGTTCCCCCATTACAATTAAAAGTTACTGCTATTTTTTTAGCTTGCCAATTAGCTTTTAATGTTACTGTTTGATTTTTCGTCTTCAAAGAAGTACATATTTGTGTTGCCTTATATCCTTTTGTCTCATCAAATGTTGTTGTAGTTCCTGATAATAACCAAGCTTTACTACTACTAATTGTATAGCCAGTTCTCGTCGCACTATAAAATCCTCCATTCGCATTCCAAAAATTACTAATGTTTTCTCCATATTGCATTGTCTGTATTGTATTATTTGCATTGTTATTAAATGTTCCTCCATTTGGTGAGAAATTAATCGTACAAGTATTTGGTGTCCATTTCGCAAACCAAGTGGTAGAAGAAGTAACTCCACTAGCTCCTGCACGAATTGTTCCATCTGCCTTTATTTTTTGAGTTCCTTTTCCATTCTTATCAGAATAATATCCTCCAAAGCCATTACCTGCTTTAGTTGGTTTCGTAATACTAGTAATATTTTTAGTATTAGATGTAGGATTTCCTACTAAATACCATTTACTATTCTTAGAATAAATGTCTGATGTACCACCTGTTCCTCCTTGTGAATCTAAAGAAACAGGAATTGCAGTTATACTAGATGGATCCCAATTCACTTTAATCGTAATTGTACAATTTCCATGAGAAGTATCGCAAATATCATCAGTATCAGATATTGTTATACTTTTTTGACTAAAGGTTTGATTTTCTTTTTTACAGCCACTTTCACAAATCCATTCTGCTCCAACTATTGCATTTTGATATCCTGCATTACTTGTAATATATAAACAATTGGAATTATGATAATTTGCTAAATCAAGAGTCTTATTTTTTCCTGATGGTATGTAAGATGTTAAGACTTGATAAGCTGAACCATCAGTGCTTTTCTCAATAAAATCTTCATCTCCACGTCTCCATTCATAGTTTTTAGGTGGAGTAGAAGCAGAAGTAGTATTAGTAGTCATCACTTCATTACTTCTCAATTTATATTTAATCACAACTTTTGATTCTGTCCACTGAGCATATACCAAAACATCAGATGTTACTAAAGTATCTTCTGCTACTGTAATACCAGTTCCATCTTTTTTAGTATTCCATCCATCAAAAGAATATCCAGAACGAGTCGGAGTACACAATTTTCCCCAAGCATCCGTCTCTCCTTTTCCAATCAATTTCTCAATTTTCTTCCCTTCTGTAGAACATCCAGAACCACCATTATCATCATAAGTTAAAGTATATTTCTTCGCAATGTTATAAATTCCAAAAACTTCATATTCATTAGAATAGTCTTCACCTGTTAAATCTTTAAAATTGTTTATTTTTAATACAAGATACCATTTATTAGGACTAGTAGTTGGTGGTTGTATCATCTTAGAAGTAGCAGTTATAAATTCTACAGAAGAAGTTACAAGTTTTTCTTGTTGAGAAGTTTCACTTTCCATTTTAGAAAAGTTTAATTTCTTCCAATTAGTAATAGAATTATAGTCTATTTCAACATCTCCAGCATCAACAGTTTCTATTTCATCACTAACCTCTTCACTATCAACTATAATAGAATCATCTGAAACATCTTCATTCTCTTGAGACTCAACCCAAGCATATTGAATCTGAACAGGGCTACTAGTACTAATCCCTGTAGTACTTGATAAAGATACTTTTACAGAATAGGATTCTGCTTTATCAATTCCACTATCTGGATTTGCTTCTATTTTCATACTATTTTTCATATTACAAGAAGATAAGTCAAAACCTCCAAAAGAACCATAATCAGGTGTATCATCTCCTTCTTCCAATTCTCCATTTATTTCCTCGGTAGGTGTTGTATCATTTCTTTGAAAAAGGCCTTCTCTCTTAGAAAAAGTAGAATAGGTAAAACTAGGATGTTCTAAATCTGTACCACAAAACAACTGATAACTATATCCATATTGCTTATTAATTTTAACAATACGAACCATAGTCCCCGAATAATCACAAGTAATATTCTCATCTGGATAGTCTTTAATTAAACCTTTCTCAATCAATTGAGATAAAGGAACTAAGGCACATCCAGATGGTTTTCTACCAAATAAATCTTCATCATAACTATCCCGATATAATTTAGCACTAGAAAGCATTGCTTTTCCATACTGTTCAAATTTCTTATTATTATTACGAAGCTGAATATTACGAATCAAAGGAATACTCATTCCTGTAATAATTCCTAGTATCGCAACCGCAACTAATAATTCTACTAAAGTAAATCCCTTAGCATTTCTTATTCTCCTCATAACAACACATCCTATTATTACTATATATCAAAATTATAACATTTTTCATCTTTAAATCAATACAAAAAAACTAGTTCAATAAACTAGCTTTAACTACCTTTTCTGATAAACATATCCTTCTTTTCCATAATCTACAAAATCAAAATTAGAATCAAAGATTTCTCTCTCCCTTTGTATTTTTTCTGGATAACGATTAATCAACCCTGTACATAAAACAATACCATTTGAGTTTAATAATTGATTTAAATTATCACGAATACAAAGAATCTTTTCATTACTCCCTCTTGCCCATTCAATAATATTAGAAAGTAAAATAATATCATAAGAAGAATCAGAATGAATTGGATAAAAGAAATTCATCTTATGAAACTCCATTTCATCTTCCGCTACATCTTTTAAATCATCAATATCTAAAAAAGATGTTTTTCCTTCTCTTGTATCTTCAAAAAACAATCGAGATAAGTCAGTCTTATGTTTCAAATGTTCTTTCCAAAATAGAAAAGCTTGAACTTCTTCTTCACTTTTTGGTTGAACTTGTTTTAATAATTCAAAAAGAAAATGATAATCATTATCTAAAATCTGGTATGGATAAATCTGATTCATATAAGTAATCGTCCAACTTCTTAAATAATAATAGTAAAAAGAAAGTGGATTCTTATCAAAACTATCTACTTGATTAGCCCCCAAATCTCTCGCTGTAAAAACTTGATCAGAACTAGCAAGTACACTTAAAACATCTTTATCTTGAAAATCAATATTTTTGTAACAACTAACTAAATCCTCATTTGTTTGAAAATAAATTCTCGTATAATCATCTAAACGTTTCCCATCAGCTATAACACGACTAGCTAAATAGTCTTTTAATAACTCCATAACCTACACCCCTTCAAATGTGTATAAATTATATCATAAAAATCAATTTTTTTCAATATTTACAGTAGCATTCATAACAATATTCTGTAATACTTCTACATCACCAAATACAGCAAAAGAATGATTTCTTAAAGATTCAAATCCTTCTTTTTGAACATTCATAGTATAAATAGAATACTCAGGAATTTCAATAGAACCCATAGGTACTTTCTTTGGAGCAGGTAATGCAATAGAATCAATAATCCCACTAGAATTCGTTATCCCACTAAAAAATAAAACATCAAATTCCCCAATATCTTTATAAATCTCTATTTTTACTCCTTCTAAGGGAAGAGAACTTGATGCTGTAGATACTTGTATTTTTATCATTCCTAATAAAGGATTTTTCCTTTTAAAATCATCATATAATTCCATTTCTTTAAAATCATCAAAAAGAATATAATCCATAAATAATCTCCTCCATTTAATGTATGATAGCAAAAAAAAAATAGAACCTAATATTCTATTTATAATGGTGTTACAAGATTAGAATCCATTTTTCTTTTCATTCTCTCTTCATCATACTTAATAATAATTGGATCTTTATCTTTTATATCAATTACATAATAAGTATCTTTCTCATGTTCTTTTTGAAATTGATAAACGATCTCATATACCGATTCTGTATGATACTTTTCTTTTGCTTCTTTAAGAGAGGTTAATGAATAGTATGCATATCGTATTTGATCATTCATATTTGTTTCATATTTTTCAATACTAGGATACATTTTATCAGAAGTATTCATAAACAAATCTCCCTCCAATGTTCCCATCATAGGACCCAATACTCGATAATGAAGATGTTTCTGTAAAGATTTTTTTTCCGATACAATATCTTTATACAATAATAATGTCAAATAAACTTTATCATCCATAACAATCCCCCAGTCTTATGATATATGAAATACCATAAAATAAAGAAAAAGTCAAAGTTTTATTTTAAATATAACTGTATTTTTTTCTCTTGATAAGCTTCATAAATTTTATTCCAAATAACACTTTCTACATAACGAGCTTTTTTAGGATGCATTAAATAGCGAATTGTAAGCTCAATATGATTATCCACAATCTTTGTATAAATAATAGGATCATATTTATTGAAATATACTCTACTATCAGCTCCTATTTCTAGAATTTGATTTTTCATTTTACGAGGAATATTTTTAATTGTCTCAATACTATTAACTATTTTATATAATTCTTGTTTATTTTTAACCAAATCACAATGAAAATCAATTTTTACTACTAGCTCATTCCAAATATATTTAAAACCTTTACTTATATTCTTAACAGGTGTTGTAAGAATAACAGAATGTGGAAATGATACAACAATTCCAGTAGACTGCCCATTTTCTTTCTCAGTAGAAACCTCAAGTATATCAAAACCAAAAGTAGAAATATTCATAACATCTCCTTTAATATCTCCAATCTGAATTCGATCTTCCACTTTAAAGGGACGCTTTACTTTAATATAGATTCCTGCAAAAAAATTAACAATCATTTCTCTTAAAGAAATTGTAATCGCAGCAGATATAACAGAAATCAAAGTCATAAAGTTTTGAATATAATCATACCAAACAATCAATAAAGATAATACTTCTATAATATTTAAAAATACTTTTAAAAATTGATTAAAAAAATACTCTCCTCTAGAATTCTTATTTCTCTTTCGAATAAAAAAAGCAACAATATTTTTTAATAAAGTAAAAAAAGATAAACAAAATATCGTTAATAAAGTAACAGAAATAATATCTTTTTTTATTAATGTAATTTGACTTAAATATTTACAAAAAGAATCAAATAACTTCATATAATCACCCCTTAAAAATAGTATTTTATCATAAATAAGATAATTCGATAAATTTATATTCATCACTTTACAATAATTGACAGAATAAATAAATTATTTCATTTGATGATGATAATCTTTATATACTTTTATCGTATGTTTTTTAATAAAACTTAAATTCAAATCAAATAAAGGAACAATATCCTCTTCCCCCATCAAAGCACATGCATAAATCATAGATACTTCTGGAAAAATCATATAATGAAACTTTTTATCTTTATCAAATGTATATGCCATAGAAAGTGGATAAATATTATGAATAAAATCTTCATGATTACTATGAACAATATCCTCTGCATTTTGATAAACTTGACAAATGATTGTCTTCATAAGAGGTTGCTCATCATCAATTCCAAATAACAAAGGCGTTAAAAAGTCCTCTGCTTTTTTTGGAATAGTTGACTTAAAATCAGATAATAATCTACCTTCAGAGTAATAATGATTCAAAATAGAATATCCTTCTATTCTAGCAACTACTCTCGTATAAAAGTCTTTAAAAGAAACATGTTTAGAAGCAATTTCATAAGGTAAAACAAAAGAAGCTAACTCACGAACATCTTTTTTTCCTTTTGGTAATTCAAAAAAAGGAAAAAATTGAAAATGAAGATGACATAGTGAATATAACATATCAATTGTATGAGGTAATAATTCTTGAAACTCATCAAATCTTCCTTGCATATTTAAAATAGCATATAAAAAACGATTTGCATTAGAATAATAATTTTTTTTATGTTTCAATTCCCTCATTACTAATGATATTTCAAAAGAATTCAT
>CAMYXG010000076.1 GCA_947303225.1 uncultured Caryophanales bacterium
CTTTATTATCATAATCGAATGATTCATATAATCCATAGTCAGAGTACATGTCTAATTCTTTAAACCTCTTTATATTGTCGTATACTTCTTCTGGAAATAGTTCCATTGCCATAATTGAAGAATATGGAGATAAAACAATTCTGTTTTCTTTATCTTCTTTTGCCTTTAAATATGGCGTTGCGAATGCTTTATATTTATAATTTAGGGAATTATCTAATTCATTATAAGCTGACTCTGAAATTCCCCAAGGCAATTTATGAGATACTTTTCCAATAAAATCTTTTTGACAGAAAAAGGCAAAATGATAAGATTCATCCAATAATGTGTTTGGATAATTTTTCATAAATAGAAGTGGCATGTAGTATTCAAATGCTGTTCCAGACCATGATATTAGTCCTTTATGACCTTTATAGGCTGTTAAAGATTTGTCTAAAGAGAACCAGTGTTTACTAGGAGCATCTCCGAAGCAAATTGTAAGGTAACTAGTAAGTCTAGATTCACTTGCAAATTTATTGTAATTGTATGTTGAAAGCTTTCCTTCATCTTCATCATATCCAATACTAAATACGTTCTTCTTTATATATAATTTTTTAAAGTTTGCATTTTTGATTAATTTATCACATAAAGAAACTAATTTTTCTTCTCCTTTTGTTTGTAAAAATTCTCTTGCTACTACGATGGATGCTACTAAGTTTCCTGAATCAACTGTAGATACAAAATTTGGGAAAATAGTTTTTGCAGTTTTAATATTGTACCAATTATATAAATGACCATGCCACTTATCTAAAGAGTCAATTGCTTTCAATACTTTTTCTAATAAAAATATAGCCCGTTCTTCATCAATAAATTCTAATTCATATGCGCTAACAATACTTGCTAAAGACATTCCAATGGCAGTTGGAGATGTTCTCATATCTAGTTTTTCTTCCCTATTTTCCTGATAATTATCCGGTATTAGGTAATGATATTCTTCTTTTAAATTATCATCAAAATATTTCCATGTTTTGAAAGCTAATTCTTTTATTTCTTCTACTTTCTTCTCTTTAAGCTCTACTTGATCATGATTAATGTCTTTACTAACTAAATATAAGACAAATGGTGCACTAATGAAAATAGCGGCAATAACAAAAGCCAAATAATTGATTCTAATAATACCAATTACAATGAAAATACCTGCTATTATTAGATTGAAAGTAAAGTTACGTATATAGTTCTTTAAACTACCATCTACCGTTTTTTCTACTTCTTCTGCTGTAATCCAATTCAATAGGTTTTTATGACTATATAATAAGCGATACATGGTTCTAAAGAAAGCATCCATATATAATTTGGAATAATATGGGATCGTTGCAAAAACAATATAAGAACGTAATAACAAACTCTTTCCACCATAATATAAGTTTTTATAATATATGTTCTTTTTTTCTTTGTCTTGTTTATTTACTTTACTTCGTAGGAAGAACAAAATAGAAACAGCAATTTCCAACACCACTAATAATGTCCATAAAACAGATTCTTTAAAATCATTTGTAAAAGCAAGCAATAATATGATTAATAGCATTGGGTTTAAAAACATTCTAATGATGTTATCTAATATTTTATATTTTCCTAATAAATTAATTGGGTTTTTGATTTTTTTCTTATTCTTATTTGGAACTTTGCTTTTCAACCAACCTATTATTTGGGTGTCACCTCTTGCCCATCTATGATGTCTTGTAACATCTGTTAAAAACTTAGAAGGAAAATCGTCAACTAATTCGATATCGGAAACATAACCACATCTAAGATAATTCCCCTCCAATAAGTCATGTGACAAAATCAAATTATCTGGAAATGTTTCTCCTAATAATTCATTAAAAGTTTTTAGATCGTAGATTCCCTTACCAACAAAACTCCCCTCACCAAAAGAGTCTTGATAAACATTTGGTACAACTGCAGTATAAGTATCAAATCCACCTATTCCAGCAAAAATTTGACTATATAGACTTTTGTTTGTTGCTTCTATATCAACACTTACTCTTGGTTGCATTAATCCATAACCTTTTATTACCTTTGTTTTCTTTTGATTAAGAACAGGCCTATTCATAGGATGAGCCATTGCTCCTACTAAGTTAAGTGCTGAATTTAATACTAGTTTTGTATCTGTATCTAGCGTTATTACATATTTAATTCCTAATTTATTATCATGAAGCATATTTACATTATAATATTTTGCTTCATCAATATATTCTCCAAGTAATACTTTATTAAATTGAAGAAGGGCTCCCCTTTTTCTCTCATAACCTAAAAAGCAGTTTTCTTTTTTGTTCCATAAGCGTTTACGGTACATGAAATAGAATAGTTCTTTTTTATATTTTTTGTTTAGCTGTTCAGCATACTCTTTTCCATAGATAGATATTTCTTCATCATAGTCGGTTACTTTTGTATCACTTGCTTTCACATCACCTAGTAATGTGAAGTATAAATTATCGGTTTGATTGACTAGATAGAATGATTCTAAGGTATCAAACATTTCTTTTATTTTTTCTTTATTAGAAACAATTGTTGGTATAACTACCATTGTCTTAGACTCTTTTGGTATTCCTTTTGAATAGTCTAGTTTTGGAATTGCATGAGTTGGAACAAAATAAATCAATAATTCATTCATAATCTGACTAATTAATTGACTAATTGGAATGAATAATAGAATGAATCCTAATATTCGAGGCTTAATTAAATAAGCTGATAAGAAAAATGATAAAATACCAGTTAATAATAATAGGGTGCTAATATATAATAAAACTTTTCCTGTATTATTTTTTTGTTTATATAATTGAAATCCAATATGTTCTTCTGGATTATCAATCCTTTCTAATAGTGAATATTCATCTATATGTTTCTTTTTTGCTAGAGCTACAATTCTTTTTCGATATTCTCTTTTCGATTCTATAGTCATTGCTTTATAGGTAGAATCTTCTAGTAATTTTTTTTCTGTTTTTGATACTTTTTCGTATAATTCTTCAAGAGAAAAATCAAAAAATTCTTTAAAATCATTAAAAATGTTGGAAATTAATATATTACTATCTAGTCTTTTTTGATATTCCTCATTAATTAATTCTTTTAAGCTTATATTATTCTGCTTTAAAAATTCATTTAAATCTTTAAATATTTCATTACTATGCATACCCACTTTAGGTAATTGATTGTTTATTTCAAATATATAATGGCTATTATTGGCAACATCAAAAGTATTTGTAATAAATGATTTCATGGTTAGGACTTCATGATTTCTAATAATATTAGCAACTTCCTCTTTATCGATTAATTTACTATATTCTTCTTTACACAAATTATTCAGTCTTTCAGTATAAATAAAAATTAGGGTTGGAAAAATACTTTTTAATTCTTTATATGTAAATGATTTATTATTTTCTTTTTGATATTTTCTTAACTCCTCTACTAAATAACGAAAATCTATGTTATAGTTCTTTTTATTTAATATATTTTTTAAAAAATAATAGTTTTCTGTAATTATCTTTATATTTTTCTTTAATTCTTTTTTCTCATTTAATATGTTATTTTTATGTTCTACTAATAAGTAATAGTTATCAATTAACCATTCATTCGTAATCTCTACGTATTCATGATTCTTTGTTTTATTTACTAAAAAATTATAATATTCTGTAATTTCTTCAAATTCTTTTAAAAATTTCTTTATTATATTAGCCATCGACATACACTCCTTAATAGAAGTATATCATAAAAAATTAGGAATAACTATATTTCATCACAATAAAAAAAGCAATTTTTAAAAAATAGCTTTCTTTTTTTACTTTTTCTCTTTTTGATAAGATATCGTTCCTATCATGGAACCTACTAAAACAGATCCGAGAAGGATAGAATACAAATCATTGATTGCAGGAGAATTAGTATCTGGAACAACTACTTCTTGAGGTTGACATTGTGCTTTATATTCTTCTTCATTTACTTCGTTCCCATTTTGGCCAAAATACTTATTTCCCACTTTTTCACAAGTATGACTAATGCATTCTAAATTGTATGTTTCTTCCTTAATTATTTCTCCCGTTTTTCCAAAGTAGGTGTTCCCTACTTTCTCACAAGTGTGTGTTTTGCATTGGATTTCATATTCCTCTTCAGTAGTAATATTTCCATCTTTATCATAATAGTTATTGTTATGAAATTCACAAGTTCTGATTACCGGAGATATTGTAAATGTTTTGATTTGTGATGATGTTTTGCTATCTGAAATTAAGACAATCAAATCTTGCCATTCCCCTGTTTTTGTTCCATATCTTTCCACAGAGTTTATGGTTCCTGATACTATTGCTTTTAATTTAAAAGATGTAGTTTGTTTTATTTTATCTGATGGTACCATAATTATTTTATTTACTGCATTATTATTAATTTTTAATGAATCATCCTCAATAAAAGATCCTTCAGGAGCATCTACCAGCTCTAATTGTAGTTTTGAATTTGATCCGGTTGTTCTAATTGATATTACTGATGATTGATAATATTTTTCATCGCTTGTTAATGTTAATTTTTCTTCATTAGTATTTATTGTAACTGAAGGTTCTGATGTCTGATAATTCGTATGTTTTTTAGCTTCTGCTGCTAGTGCCTTAGCTTTTTGAACTACTTCTAAATTTGGATTGTTTCCATAGAAACTTGGCATATAATTATTATTAAAAATCCAAAGAGCTAATTGAGTTTTTAGATATTCCTGATCACTAGTGCTACTTTTATCTAATATGTAAAGGTTTCCGCCACTTGTTTCTTTACTCATATATTTTAATGATGTTCCTTCAGAAGCTCCAATTCTGTCTGGTGTAATACAATAAGCAAATCCTTTATTTGTTTTATATTTTGCTTCACTTCTTGATCCTGTTGTGATATACGTTTTTTTCTCGATTTTTAAGTCAGTTTGTGCATGTACTATTAAAATTGGATACAATATAATTGTAAATAAAAATAAAGCAATGCTTTTTTTAATTAATTCTTTCATTTTACTATCCCCCACATTCAAGTTCATTGTAGCATATATTATTTATTTTTACAAGACAACAAAAAAAACTCGAAAAACTCTCGAGTTATTTTCTTAATGGCGGAGTAGGAGAGATTTGAACTCTCGCGCCAGTTGCCCGACCTACACCCTTAGCAGGGGCGCCTCTTCAGCCTCTTGAGTACTACTCCATTTCCTCTTTTGCATCCGCATAACTATTATTACATAAACTATTCTTTTTTGTCAAGAAAATGTTATGATTGGTTATTCTCTTGTTGAGTTTTTTCTAGCATTCCTTCAATGTTGATTACTTGTTTTTGAAATATTTTAAGATAACTTGGTATTTCATTTTCTATTTTGTTCCAGTCAGAGCGGAACTGATTTGCTGACTCACCATCCCATACTCCTACATTTTGGCCTACTGTTTCTGTAATTAATGAATTCATATTGATTAAATTTTTCTCAACTCGATCTGTTAATTGCTTTAGTTCATTTAGTTTGTTCTTAACTTCTTCCGATTCTACTATATTCTTTGCTTCTATCATATTCTCTCCTCTATTCAAATGAATTAATGATATTGTTTGATGATTCTATAAATTCATTTTTTTTATCTTCAATTTGATTACAAAATTTCATCATCATATCTCTTGCTTCTATTAGCTTTGAATACTTTTCTTGATATTTTTGATAAAATTCTTGATATGTATTTGTTTCATCACTTTTCCAATATTTTGATAATTCACTCATAATTTGATTCATTGATTCTAGTGATTCTTTATACACTTGCAGATAACTAGATGCTTCTAGATATAATTCTTCCATTTTATTAATGGTAAAACTTAGGTCCATGTTCTTTTCTCCTTTATTAACTTTACTATAGAAAATAGTAACTTTTTTGTCAAGAAAAAAACACCATAAGGTGTTTATAACTTCCCACTGGTGACGAGTACGGGATTTGAACCCGTGAATGCTGCCGTGAAAGGGCAGTGTGTTCAACCGCTTCACCAACTCGCCAGATGGCGCCCCAACTAGGACTTGAACCTAGGACCCCTTGATTAACAGTCAAGTGCTCTAACCAACTGAGCTATTGAGGCATAT
>CAMYXG010000077.1 GCA_947303225.1 uncultured Caryophanales bacterium
ACTTTGATTCGAATTGTGATTTGGTTATTCATGAGTCTCTTGGAAAGGTATTTGAGAGAATAAAAGAGGAAATATGATAATTCCTCTTTTATTTAGTTTAATTTAAATGTACTAGGAGCTAATTTATAGACTAGTCTTAATGACAACGTAATATAACCAATTATAATAATCATACTTATTCCTAAAAACAATAATGTATTTGTTGTTATTCTACTTACTTGATAGCTTATGAAATATGTTAATAAAACAATAACAGAGTAACTAATCTTTTTAATTTCTAAATCTTTATTATATGGTTGTAGTAGATAATAGATTATTAGATAATGTGTTGAGAAAAAAACATTTAAGGAGATAATCCATAAAATTTGAATTATCATTAACGATATTTTAAAATCTTTTAGAACTATTTCTAGAATGATATTTCCAATTGCTATCACTAAAGTTGGAAACATATTTACTTTTATCGTAGTCATTAATCTTTTCTTAAATAACGATAGTATCGTACTTGGTTCTCGATAAAAATTATAACGTAACATAGCATGATCACAATTAAAAAACATAGCTTGTGTAACAATCGATCCTCTATTCATAAAATACATGATAAAAACAAACCAGGCAATATGATATTCATATAAATCATGAATATTGTGAAACCATTTTGTATCATTTGTTATCATAGCTAATAATCCTATATAAACTATAATCAAAATGATTCCATAGTTTCTAGAACTCCTTAGTAAGATTTCTTTATGTCTTTCGAAAAAAATCGTGTTAAATAAGTCATATCCTTTTTTTCCTCTTATTTTTTTTTCACTTATTTTTTTATCTTTTGCTTTTACTTCTACCATCATTTGTTTCATATAGTCTTTTTCATTCGTAGAGTCCATTTGTTTTACTTGACTATTTATTTTTTTATATACCGCTTTATAGTTCTTTATTTTCCATAAATAAATCCATGAAGGAATACTACCTACTATACTTAATATAATTAGGATGATATATACAAAAAATGGAAGCTCTATATGAATGAGTGGTAATGCTGAGAGAGATAATAATAATCCAAGGATGAAAAAGTATAATCTTGTATTACTATACCAGATATAATGATACTTTTGATAATACATATAATTTAATGCTTCGCCTATTACTCTAGTAAAGAATGAGAAAAAAATTGCTATCAAACTATAAGAAATTGGATAATGATAGAATTTAATTATCATGAAAAAACAAAGCCCATTTAGTAGTAAGTTTGTCATTTGATTCCATATAAAACTAGTTCTTAAATAAGAAGTATCATTCATCTCAAATAGTAATAGGCATATATATTTTTTCTTACTAACATTTAATAGCTTATTATTGATAAAGAATCCTATTATCGTAAAAATAAAATATACATGAAAAAAACTATTCATGTTATTTTTTGGAAAAAGTGATTGACAAGAATAAAATAGAACTAAAAAGTATACTAATTTTAATAGTATTTTTTTACATAAAAGATATAAGAAACTAAAGAATCGAATCTTTCTTTTTAACGATGTACTTTTATAAATATCTTCTGTTATGAGATCTTTAAAAATAGGTATTTTTCTTAAAATATAAAAGAAAGAATTTATCGAATAGGTAGTATCTATTTCAAATGATTTTTTTAAGATACTATTCATTTTTATCATCCTTCAACTGTTTGATTATTTTATCTTTATATTTCTTTGTCGTTAATTCTTTCTTTTCTACTTTAGATATCTGTTTATTACTTAATATCACAATATCATCACATAAATCTATTGCTAGTTCTAAAATATGAGTGGATAAAATAATAATATGATCTTTCTTCATATCTTTTAATAATTTCTTCATTTCTTCCTGAATCACAATATCTAATGAAGTTAGTGGTTCGTCTAAGAGAATTATTTTTGGATTAGAAATCATATTTACTAATATTTGAATTTTATTTTTCATTCCATGAGAGTATTCTTTTAGTAATAGTTCTTGGTCTTTTTTTGATATTTTTACTAACTCAAAATATTCTTCTATCGTTTTCTTTTGTTTTTCAGGATTAATATCTAAATAAAACTGGATGAATTCTTTTGCCGTGAGAAATTCTGGAACGATTGGAGTAGATATTACATAACCAATATCTTTTGTTTTTAACTTGTTTTTTCCATATTCTGTTTCTAAAAAGAATTTTCCACTGTCAATGTCAATATCTTCATTTAAAGCATTAAAGAAAGTAGTTTTTCCTACTCCATTTCTTCCTAATAAACCATATATTTTACCTTCTTCAAAGATAAAATCTATATCCTTTAGTACTTCTTTTTCTCCATATGATTTTGTTAAATGTTGTATTTCTAGTTTCATAGTATTCCTTCTATTCTTCAAATTCTTTTTGTAATAAGTGGAACAAGTATTCTCTTGTTTCTTCTTGTTCTTCTTGTTTAATTTGGTTACATATTTTTTTTAGTTTTTCTTTTTGTTTTTCATTCTTGTCTAAATAATCGATTTTTTCTTCTAATTCTTCAATTTCCTCTATAATGGAGGTTTCTTCCTCTTCATCTTTTTCTATCATCATGGTGTGTAATTTTGTAGTTTCTTCTAATTCTTCTTTTGTCATATTCTTTCCTTTCTTATTTTTCTTCCATTTCAATTTTTCCTATTCCATCTTTACTTTCTATATGGGCAATACTTCCATTGATTATTGTCATCTTTGGAGCAACATGACCAATATCAGCATTCCATATTATTGGAATATTGAAAAATACTTTTTTTAAAGCTTTTTCATATGTCATACTAGTATAGCTATTCGGATATTTTACTCTTCCTACCATTACTCCTTTTATATACTGAAACCAACCTGCTTCTTTCATTTGTAATAGAGTTCGATAAAAGTCTTCACTTGTTTGAGAAAAAATATCAAAGTACCAAATGATTCCATCTTCTTTATATTTTTGAATAAAGTCTTTTGTGTAATCAAATCTAGTTCCTATTATATCTCTTAAACAATCGATACAACCACCTATTATTCTTCCTGTAATATCAACATTTCCATTTAATGTTTCCCATATTACTTTTTGATCTAATGCATAGCCATCTACTCGATTATTCTTATCTGTTTCAAATAATGGATAACTATTTTGTATTGGTATATTTCCTTTTATAATTTCTAAACTAATTTCTTGAGAAGGATGCAGTACTTCTGCATCATAGCTACCTGCATTATGTCCATATAGTGTTGCGATATCTAATTTTGTTGTGATGAGATATAAGAGACTTGTTGGATCACTTGCTCCCATAATCCATTTTGGATTATTTTCTATATTGTCATAATTTACATATGGCAAAATTTCGATTAAAAAGTCTCCTCCCGTTGCACACATAATCATCTCAACATCTGTATCTGTTACTAGTCGATCTAATTCTTTAGCTCGTATTTCTGGAGTATTTGCAACTTCTTCTAGACTTCTAACACTGGCAGTCTCAATAATACTAAATCCTTTATTTTCTAATGTTTTAATTGATTTTTTATAATCATCTAAATGAGTTCCAACTCCTGCTGAAAGAGCTACAACTCCTATTTTTGAATTATTCATTAAGTGTTTCGGATATTTCATATTCTTTCTCCTTTTCTTTCTTTTTTTTCGCAATATTGTATATCATCCATATCATAATTCCAAATAGCATTAATCCAATTCCTGTTCCAAATAAACTACTAATTTGAAAATTTCTTAACTGTGCTATCTTCTCTACTGTTATTTTTACTCCTATACTCATGCATAAAAGTAAAATTCCACTTATTGTGCAAGATTGTCCTAGCTGTTTTATCCACTGATAAATTGATTTTTCTATCAAGGCAATCAAAATAATATCTGCTATTATTAAGCATATCATTAGTACTTTAAACTTTATAGAAATGAAAAATTGATATCCTTTTAAAATCGTTTTTTCTGTTGTTGTTAGTGATCGTGAAGCATTCTGGATTGTTTGTTTATAGGATCTACTCCAATCCCCATCTTCTAGTTGCTGCTTGGTATTTGAAATTGCTTCCTCGGTTATTTCTTGACCAATTGCTTGTTCTAATAATTCTTTATTCTCTTCTAAAAAATTTATCATATCTTTTTCTAGTTCAATCTGATTCAAGGAATTCTCATCAATCATACTATTAATAGTAATATCTAAATATTTATTCATTAGCTCCTCTACTTCAGGACTATTTAATATTTCTTGTATTTTTTCATCATCTGTAATACTATTAATAGTTTCTTCTGTAATCATAAAGTTTTCTGTTTTTTGATCTTTTTTTGTTATTTTTTGAGTAATTGTTTCTTTGATAATTCCATTTACCAGTACTTTTTTTAAATTGTATGAGATTGCTAATAAACTAATTAAATTAATTAAGATTAGAGTTAAAAATCCTATTCCTATTTTTTTTATCCATTTCATATTCTTTCTCCTAATACATTCATTATAACATGTTCTTTCTTTATTCGTAAAATAAAGTCTAATTAACAGAAAAAAGGAAGATTTTTACTTCCTTTGTATTAGATTCACTATATCCATAACCATGCAATAATTTAACAATTTATATCGTGTTTATAAAGGGTTCTATAATTACACTGCCTTGTATTAGTCCCACTACATCCAGTATTACTCCATCCTGTATAGACTCCCCAGCTTCCATATGCTGTTCCACATGCGGAACATGATGCATTGTATTTACTACAGCTGCAGGAAGCCGAAGTAGTTACAATGCAAAAATATCTATTTGTATTCCAATCTGTCCTGCAACCATTACCACAGTTTACTTCACATGCACTTCTATTAGTTCCGTAATTTACTCTTTTCCAACAATTTTTATCTTCAAGATAGTTATGTGTGTATCCACCTGGACAACTACAATGATAATATCCTGATACACAGCCAGCTGCTGAACAAGTCTTACACCATGATGTTCTTGTTCGATATCTACTTTGAGATTGAGAAGATACTGTTGCGGTACAACTATTGGTATTTCCGGCTTTATCAGAAGAAGTATATGTTTGATTTCTAGTTAGGCCTGATTTGCTTACTGGAGAACTAGATGCTCCCGCGCATTTACTTAATCCACTCAAACTATCTGAACAACTAACTTTTACACTTACTCCGCTCGTTTTACATTGATTTCCATAACTACCTACACTACAACTTGGTTTTGTTTTATCTACTCTAAATTTTCCACTATTACATTTATTTGTATTTCCTGCTGTATCTCTAACAAATCCATACCAAGTTATTCCACTTGTATTTGATTGTGTTCCTGATGTTTTACTATTATATGTTACAGTAGAAGAGTTACTTAGACCATAATCTTTTAAATTACTTCCTCCTGTATCATTTTTTGTTAATGATAATGTGACATCTCTTTCCTTATACCAATTATTTGAACCAATTGTTCCATTTTTTCCAACCGTACAAGTTGGAGCATTTTTATCTACTTTAAAGCTTCCACTATTACAGCTATTTGTGTTTCCTGCATGATCTATTACGTAACCATACCAAGTTATTCCAGTTGTATTGCCTTGTGTTCCTCTTACTTTACTATTATAAGTTACAGTAGTTGAAGCAATTAAACCATATTTGCTTAATTTACTACTACCTGTATCTGCTTTTGTCATAGATAATGTAACATCTTTTTCTTTATACCATCCACTATTTCCTATTGTTCCACTTTTTGTAATAGAACAAGTTGGTTTCGTTCTATCAATATATGCTTCGATAATATAAATAGTTGAATTACCTGCTTTATCTGTTACAGTTAATTTTCCTTTTCTCATGCCTTCTTCTTTAAAAAAGATATTAATAACTTCACTTCTTTTTCCACAATTATTTTTTGTCATATCTACTTCTGGAAAAGTCTTTGAATCATTTTCGCTATTTGGACCAGTTCTATAATT
>CAMYXG010000078.1 GCA_947303225.1 uncultured Caryophanales bacterium
TAAATATTTTTCATTAAATATTAATCTATTCCAAGACATACTTGATGATGCTTCTACTACTATTTTTCTAACTTCAACTGGTAGAATTTCATCTATATATTCTTCATCTTGTTTTAGGAATCTACCAAGATTAGGCATAGATACTACTCTAATATCAATACCTTTTGTTTTCAATCTTTTCGCTACTTGAAGAACTAGATGTAATTCTTCTCCACTTGAAATCAAGATGGCATCTGGTTTATCTATTGTGTTTAAGGCAATATAACCACCTTTTTCTACTTCTCCTACTTTTGTTTCCTCTAGAATTGGAGTGTTGTTTCGTGCTAGAGTTATGGTGCTTGGTCCTGTTTCTTTTTCAAGTATTGCTTTATAGGAACCAATTACTTCATTTGCATCTGCTGGTCGAAAAACATCCATATTTGGAAGGCTTCTTAACATTAGTAGCTGTTCTACTGGTTGATGTGTTGGCCCGTCTTCTCCAACACTAATAGAGTCATGAGAAAAGATATAAATGTTTTGTAAATTCATCATACAAGCTAATCTTAATGATGGTTTTAAGAAATCACTAAATGATAAGAATGTAGAAGCATATGGTCTAAATCCACATAATGATAATCCATTTGTGATAGCACCCATAGCATGTTCTCTTACTCCAAAGTAGATATTTTTTCCCAAATAATTATCTGGTTGAAAGTTTCCACCTTCTTTAATATATGTTTTATTGGCAGCAAATAAATCTGCAGATCCTCCAATCAAATATGGACTATTTTTTACAATTTCATTCAAAATTTTTGAAGATGTTTCTCTTGTTGATTCGATATTGTTTTCTGGAGCATCATAGAATAATTCTTTGACTTCTATTTTTTTGTTTGAATTTTGGAAAAACTCTAATTCTTGTTTTTCTTCTTCATCTAACTCATTTATTTTTTCTTGCCATTCTTCATAAATATTATTACATCTTTCTTTGATAATCGTTCTAAATTCTTCTACAACATTTTGACTAATAGCAAATGGTATATCTCTCATACCGATTTTTTCTTTGATACTAGTAATATCATCATCTGTTAGAGGAGTTCCATGTACTTTATTGGTTCCAGCAAGTTTTGAATATTCTCCTATGGTTGTTCTAATCTCAATTAAAGTTGGTTTATTAGTACTTGTTTTTGCTTCTTCAATCGCTTTCGATATTACTTCATAACTTTTTCCGTTTTCAACTGTAATGACATTCCATCCTTGTGAAATAAATCTCATAGCTATATCTTCAGTAAATGTATCTGATGTCTTTCCATCTAGACAGATACTGTTTGAATCATATAATACTATTAATTTATTTAATTTTAGTGTTCCTGCTAAAGATGCTGCTTCATAGGATATTCCTTCCATCAAGTCTCCATCTCCGCAAAGAACATAGGTATAATAATCCATTATTTCAGGATATCTTGTTCTTAAATTTGCTTCTGCCATTGCCATTCCAACTGCAGTTGCCAATCCTTCTCCTAATGGTCCTGTTGTGCAATCTACACCTGGTGTTTTTCCATATTCTGGATGACCTGGAGTTTTTGAATTAATTTGACGAAATTGTTTTAAATCATCTATAGTCAAGTCAAACCCAGCCATATAAAGAATAGAATATAAAAGGGCTGAACCATGTCCAGCTGACATGACAAATCTGTCTCTGTTAAAATAGTTTGGATGTTCTGGATCAAAATTCAAATGATGGGCATATAAAGCATAGATGATAGGAGCTGCCCCTAAGACAATTCCAGGATGTCCACTATTTGCTTCATGAATCATATCAATTCCTAAGCATCGTATTTGTTCAACAATTTTTTGTTCATTTATTTCGGATAAATTAATGGTTTCTTCTAACATTTTATTCCTCCTCTTTTTCTATTATATCACAATTCAGTTTGACATGTTTTTTTCTATCTTCTTATAGCATTCCATAATCACTAAAATGATTAAACCGATTCCTACTAGTTTTAACAAATCTATATATGGAATATGATTTGTCTTTAAGAAAGTTGATAATAATGGTATTTCTATTACAGCTAATCCTAATATGATTGAACTAATAATTCCAATTGCGAAAATTGGATTACTACGAAGTGATATTTGGAATGTGCTTTCTTTTTCACTACGGCAATTAAAAGCATGTACATTTTGAATTACTATCATCAAAGCCATTACATATCCTCTTGCAATGTTTGTAGGTAACCCTTTTACTTTTAATAAATAGATCCATGTTATAAAAACAGTTAATCCAATCGTTAGTCCTGATATTGCTATTTCTTCTATTAATTTTTTATCAAATAGGTCTTCTTTTGGACTTCTTGGCTTTTCTTTCATAATATTTTTTTCTGCCCTTTCAAATGATAAAGCAATATCTTGGATTCCATCTGTTACAACATTTAGCCATAATAATTGGATTGCTACTAAAGGCATTGGTAGGTCAAACAAAATAGATAAAGTAAAGAATAAAACTTCAGCTAGTCCACATGATATTAAGAAATAAACTATTTTTCGAATATTTGCATATGCTACTCTACCTTCAACTACGCCTCCAACAATAGACTTGAAGTTATCATCCATTACAATCATTTTTGATGTTTCTCTTGCTATATCTGTTCCACTTCCCATGGCAATTCCGATATTTGCAGCCTTTAATGCTAATGCATCATTTACTCCATCTCCCGTTACAGCAACAAACTCTCCTTGTCTTTTTAAAGACTCCACAATTTCTAATTTTTCTTTTGGAGTTACTCTTGTATATATTTTTTTTCTTTTTACAAATTCATCAAACTCACTTTGGCTCTTTTTTAAATATTCTTCTACTTCTTCTCCTGTTGTTACTTCATCATAAGTTTTCGTTAATTTTAAATCTTTAGCTATTTTAAATGCTGTTAAAGGATGATCTCCTGTAATCATTAATACTTTTATTCCTGCACTATTACATTGCTTTATTGCAGGAATTGCTTCTTTTCTGATTGGGTCAATAAAGCCTACTAGTCCCATGAAAGTTAGATTCTTTATGTCCTCTTCTTTATATTCGTCTTGTTCTTTTATTTTACCATTTGCTAATGCAATTACTCGATATCCATCTGTTGATAATTGTTCATTCTGTTCTTCTAATAGATTTTTGTTAAAATCTTTTTTGAAATTAATTTTGTTACATAGTGACATTACTACTTCTAAAGATCCTTTTACGGTACAATATATTTCGCCTTTTTCTCTATAAAAAACTGCGGAATACTTGTTAGCTGATTCATAGGGAATAGTTTCTAATATTTCTATGTGATTGATATTTGTCTTCATCTTTTCCCCTAATACTAAAAACGCTAAGTCTATGGAATCTCCAATTTGTTCTTTTTCAGAGAACTTTGCTTCATTATTAATTACACCTAATTTAGCAATTTCTTTTGCATAAGTTAGTTTTTCTCCCACTACACTTCCATCTACATTATAACCAGATCCTGAAATAGCATATTCCATATGATTTGGAAGTACAATTTTTTTTGCTGTTTGTTCATTTACTGTTAATGTTCCAGTTTTGTCACTTGCTATTACTGTACAACTTCCAAGAGATTCTACAGAATGAAGTTTTTTTGTAACTACTTTTTTCTTTGCCATCTTATTCGAAGCTATTGTTAAGGCCATTGTTAGTGCTAATGGTAGTCCTTCTGGCATAGCTGATACTGCTAATGCTATTACAGATACTAATATTTCCTCTACGGATAGTCCTTTGTTTGCTAATAACATAGTTAATATTACTGATAGAATAGCTATTAGAATACTAATTTGTTTTGAAAACTTTTCTACTCGTATCGTCAAAGGAGACTTTTCTTCTTCAGTATGATTCATTGTGTCTGCTATTTGACCAATTTCTGTTTGAATTCCTATTTTTGTTACAATGGCTCTTGCACGGCCTGTTACTACGTTAGTTCCAGCAAAAATCATATTGTTTTGAGAATGAATTGCTAATAATTTATTTGGCAATTTTTTACTATTCTTCTCTATCGTTATACTTTCTCCTGTTAATATAGATTCATCTACTGTAAAATTATGAGATTCTATGATTCTCATATCTGCTGATATTTTATCTCCCGATTCTAAATACACATAGTCTCCTACTGTTATTTCTTTAGAATCTACTATAATTTCTTTATTATTCCTTTGTAGTTTCGCATTTTCTGGTACTAGTTTTGATAGTGCTTCTGCTGTTGTATTTGCTTTGTTCTCTTCATAAGTACCAATAATTAAATCTATTAATACAATCATAAATATAGCAATAGCATCTATTATTTCTCCTACAAAAAGGGATGCTAGTATTGCAATCAATAATAGTAATACAATTGGATCAATTAGTTCTGTTATAAAGATTTTAATAATACTATCTTTTTCTTTTTTTGGTAGTTCGTTTAAGCCATATTTATTTTGTCTTTTTAAAGCTTCTTTTTCTGTTAGTCCATCATCACTTGTTTGTAGTTTTTGAAATAATTCTTCTTTTGTCATTGCATAATATCGGTCTTCTTTCATTTTTTTCACTCCTCTATTTTACTTATATTATAACATCTCATACTAAAAAAAAGTAGTATTTCTTACTACTCTTTACAATTCTATTGAATGATATAAATCGTTATCAATTCTTTCATGATGATAAATCAAAGTTATATGGGTCTTCAACTGTTTTTCTTGTTAATACTAGTTTTTTATATCCTTTATCTTCTGATTCTAGAATAGCTCTTTCGGCTGGATTTATTGTTCTTTTTACAAAATTATTTACACTACGCATTCCTGTAGCACTATTAGAAATATTATCTAGAATAGCCTCTATAAAGCTATCATCTGCTATCATATCTATTCCAAATTGTCTCTGATAGCGATCTCTTTTTTTGGCAAATTCACTTAATTTGGAACTTAGAAGAATTCTTTTTTTGGTATCTCTTGTTAATTCTTCAAATCCTAATAAAGTACTAATTCTTGATAATTCTTCTAGTGAGAAATATCCTTTTTCAATGATTTTTTGTCTCATTTCTTCTTCTGTTCCTAGTGTTTTTATTTCTCCTATATTTCCTCCAAAACCAATATCTCTTTTTGTTTGTGTTATTTTATCAAATACTCCTGCATATACTTTATTTGTCATAGATGAATCAAATGAAAATGTATATCGATCATTATCTATTGGAAATGTTCCTCCTGCTGTAAATGTCAATAATATATTTTTAACGGCTGATTTTAAATCCATATCTGTTTCGTTTAATTTATCAAATTCATCTAGAAATACTAATCCTCTTTGAGCTTTTATTTCATCATAACCAGCATCTTCATATAAGCCAACTATTACGTCTTCTATACTCATTCCTTTTATTCCTTGTGGAATAATATTCGATGCATTTACGGAAAATGAGGGAATATCTAAATAATCACATGCAGCTTTTACTGTTTCTGTTTTTCCTGTTCCTGTTGGTCCAACTAAAAGAATGGATTCTACTGTTTCTCCTTCTTCTGCTGTGTAGTTCATATATAACTTTTGTGCAAACGTAGATATTGCTTCATTGTGTCCAAAGACTCTCTCTTTAATATAATCTCTTAATCCTTGATAGGAAACATCTCCACCCATAATGTCTTTCGTTGATACAACAGGTACACTACTATAATCTACTTCTGGCTTTTCTTCTGGAGTTTTGGTTTGCTCTACTCTTTTATTTAATTCTACTGATTCTATTTGACCGTTTGAAACATTGATTTTGGTAATTCCTTTTGATTTGTTGTATTCTTTAAAAGTTTGAATTAATCTTTTATACTTTGCAATTATTAATTTTATTTCTTCTATATTGATATAAATGGTTATTCTCCCCACCATAATTAACTTTATTTTCATCTA
>CAMYXG010000079.1 GCA_947303225.1 uncultured Caryophanales bacterium
CAATGAATATTAAACAAGATGTAAAATCATAAGAATTACTCTCGAGTAATTCTTTTTATATTGTGACGTTCTACCTAAATATGTTGCAATTGAATTAATAGATAAAAGTGCTTTTTCTTGTGTTTTGCAGGGATAAAAGAATATGTACGAACAATAGGCATTCGTAATAAGATTATAAAAATAAAAGAACCGCCTTCCCCCACACCTATTGAGATTCTGACTTTTGATTTTCTTTTACTATTTATCAATACTTTTTAAAAAGAAGGACTATAGAAATCCTACCACTTTCGGGCGAAGCCCGCGAATTTTTGACCTTTCGTACTCAAGGTCAAAAAAAGGTGAAGAAAGGTCTATTAAAGTATTGACATCATCTCCAAAAACAATTAAACTGAACTTACAACTTATATGAAGGATCAATTATAATACCAAATAATTGTGGTTTCAAAGCCTAGAGAAGGGACTAACATGGTAGCGGTAGACTCTCCAAAACCCTTTACTGGGTAGAGTAGAAATCTTTTAAATTCAATGTATTAGTAAGATACAGGGGATTAGTTAAATGGTATAATAATGGTCTCCAAAACCTCTGTTGGATGTTCGATTGAACAATCAGATTAGATTAAAAAAGACTTGAAGATTTACTTCAGGTCTTTTCTTATTCCTTTTTATCTGATTGTTCATTATTTTGCATGTTGGAGATTAGTGAATGTTCGGCGTGTTTAGTTTTAAGATCTTTTGGTGACATATCTACATATATTTTAGTTGTCTCTATATTAGTGTGACCCAAAAGATCGCGGAGTGAAAAAGCGTCGCCCCCATTAATTACAAAATGCGTCGCGAACGTGTGACGGAACTTATGCGGGTTCATTCTCACGTCGTCTCCAAATAACTTTTTAGCTTTAACTGCTAGGACTCTATAAACTACTTCTGGTTTTATTTGTGTGCCCAGGATAGGTTCGTTACACGTTTGATAAAACTGAGTAAATAGCGGTCCTTTTTCTGCTCCTTTTAAAACTTCACGACGGTAAACATTGAGTAATCTCTCTGTTTCTTTCGAATAATAGACCGTGCGAAATGTATTAGTCTTAGTTGCGTAGATGTAGATACTTCTATCTACAAAATTGATATCTTCAAGTTTGATTTTAACAAGTTCGCTATTACGTACCCCAGTATCTAGTAGAATCATAACTAATAGTAGATTACGTATTTCGGACTTGTATCTTAAATCAAACGAAGTAAGCATCTTTCGCACTTGGTCTATTGTGAAGTAATCTATCTTTTCCTTTCTAACTTTTTTAGGTTTTATATTGTGAGCGGGACTGGCGATTAAATATCCATCTTTTTCAAGATAATTAAAGAATGCTCTTAGTGCACGTGCATGACAATTATAATAGCCTGTCTTTTTCTTGGAATATTTTGAGTTGAAATAAAACTTTATTTCTTCTTCAGTTACTAGTTCTAGGGTTTGGACCTTTTTGATCTGCACTAAGAACTTTCTGAATGCTCCTAATTTATTTCGGTAAAATTTCTGTGTTGCTTCCGCTAGTCCCCTCTCTACCATGTTCCTAAAAAAGTAATCGACAGCATCGTCGTAAGATAGATTACTTTGGGCAGGAGTTTTGTCACCTCCCACCTTAAATTGATTGAAAAAATTTGTAAGTTCTGCAATGGTTTGCTCTGTCATAATAAAAAATCTCCTTCCATATTTTTTTCTTATATGAAGGAGGTTACAAAGCGACTGCTGAAAGAAACCAACATGGAAAATGTTTAAAAAGGGCCCCAGAATGGACTATGCCACCCCGTGAGTGGACCTTTTTAAACCGAAGCCCATGCCATGATATAAAAAAAGTAGCATCACTGCTACATTTCATTCTTAAATGGCAGGGGATGAGAGAATCGAACTCCCAACAGTGGTTTTGGAGACCATTATTATACCATTTAACTAATCCCCTGTATGAGTTGTAAACAAAAAGAGTATATCACAGAATATCCCTTTTTTGCAATAATAAATGAAAAAAATCAGAAGAAAACAAAACTTCTGATTTTTTTCATTTATAAAGATTTTGATTTTTCTTCCACTAATTGAAATATGATAGAGGAATTAAAAGAAGCAATGTTTCTTGCGTTTGGATTAATAATAGTTTGAGCTTCTAGGGTATTTTGATCTTTCAAGTTATTAACATCTGACAACTCATCAACAGTAGAACCAAAGTATTCAGCTACCATAGGAACAGCTTCTCCAGAATCAGCTCTATAGAGTAAATCTGTGTGAGAATCAAAATGATCCAAATAGTATTTTTGCCTCATTAAAGCATTTATAATACTTCTTCCAACCATCTCAAAATTCGTATTTTGGGTACCTAAAGAAATCGTAACAAAGCTTGTACTTTTACCAACATCGATTTTTTCTTCAGCTTCAGTTGGAACAAGAGTTGAAACATTTCCAACATCATCCGCTCTAAACCCAACTTTTCCACTAATAATATCATCCACTACAATCTCATTTTGCTTCATAGCAGCCATTACTGCTAAAGCAAGAGAATCTGAATCGCCTAATCTCGTATTATCAAAAGGAGCAAATATTAAACTTCCAAATCCAGAATTATACTGCTGATCTAATGTAATGATAGTATAATCATCTTCATCAATATCAATAGAGTTTCTAGTAATATCAAAATGTAATCCCTGATTGGATAGAAATGAGCAAACATCATCAAAAAAAGTGTCACTACAATCACTATCATTCAAAATGACATGCATATCATTTATTTCATCTATAGAAACTTGAACAGATTCTGAAGAATCGAAAGAATGAAAATTATTATTGTCTTGTAAATCTTCCAAATTATCACCTCTAAGTAAAGTATATAAAAAAAGAATTGTAAAGTCAAAAATATCAATCAATAAAAATATGAAAAACAGAAAAAAAATGTTAAAATGAAATAGAAGAGATGACTTTACAAAGAAAATCATCTTATATTATATATAATAAGGTTACATGAACAACAGAAAGGAAATCTAATTAATATGAAAATAGGATTATTTGGAACAGGTGCTTATGGAATGGCATTAAGCAGTATTCTAACACATAACAGATGCGAAGTAACAATGTGGACTAAATTTGAAAAAGATAAAGAATTACTACAAAAAACAAGGAGACAAGAACACTATATACCTAATTTTGAAATAGATGAAAGTATCGTTGTAACAACAGATATAGAAGAATGCATCAAGGACAAAGATTTATTAATAATAGCTATTCCAGCTGCCTTTGTAGATTCATTATGTGAATCAATGGAACCATTTATACAAGATAATCATATCTTAATAGCTACAAAAGGAATAGAACAAGGAACTGGATTGTTTATTAGTGAAATTGTAGAAAAGCATTTAGACACAGAAAATATTGCTGTGATAAGTGGACCATCCTTTGCAATTGATTTAGTTACAAAAAAACCAGCAGGATTATCACTAGCTAGTAAAAGTCCAGAAACAATTCTTTTAGCTAAACAAGCTTTGCAAAATAACTACATAAAATTAAGAGAAAATAATGATGTAATTGGTGTAGAAATATGTGGATCAATAAAAAACGTAATAGCCTTGGCAGCAGGAATGTTAGAAGGACTAAAAGCGAATGATTCTACAAAAGCAATGCTTTTAACTGAGGCAATACATGATATGGAAGCAATTTTAAATGCATTCCAATGTAATAGTCGGACAGTGATGTCTTTTTCTGGAATAGGAGATTTAATATTAACTTGTACATCAACCAAAAGTAGAAATTATAGTTTTGGTAAATTAATTGGAGAAAAAACATCAAGAGAGAAAATAGATCAATATTTAAGTACAACGACAGTAGAGGGATATTATACATTAGAGTCAATATATCAATTATTGAAAAATAAAGAAGTAAAAATACCAATTATTGATTTAATATATGAAATAGCAGTAAAAGGAAAGAATCCAGAACTATTATTAGTATTCTTAGTGTTTAAGTCATAGTGTTTAATAATACAAAAAAATATGATATAATTAAATTGAGTATAAAAGATAGGAGAAGTATATGAGTAACTTAATGTCAAAATTTTTAAAGTCTTCATTATTAGGCTCTGTCGGATTAGCAGTGTTAGGAGGAATGTTAATATTTCAATCAGAACTTGCTATTATATCAATTTCATATGTTATAGGAGCTATATTGGTAGCTATTGGAGTTCTTGCTCTATTAGACTTTACTAAAAATATGAATCAAGGAGCTAAGAATGAATTAGATATAGTTTATGGAATAGTAACGATTATCATGGGAATAATAGTAATCAGTAATCCTCAAGCAATTGCTAGTATTATTCCATTTGTAATTGGAATCATTATAATGATAAGCAGTATAGCAAAGTTTCAATATAGTATAGAACTTAAGAAAAATAATAATACACTTTGGAAATCAACTTTAATAATATCTCTTATTACACTACTATGCGGACTTCTATTAATCTTTAATCCATTCAAAGGAGCAGAGATATTTACAATTATAATAGGTATATTAATTCTAATATATGCAGTACTTGATATTATTTCAACAATAACGATACGAAATACTGTTAAACAATTACACACAGCTATAGAAGAACATATTATAGAAGCTGATGTTGTTAAGGAAGAAGATTTTGAAAAAGATAATGAAGTAGCAAAAGATGTATCAAAGCCTGAAAAAAAGAAAAACGAAACGAAAAAAGAAAAAAATAAAAAAGAAGAAGAAAATGAGGAGGAATAAAAATGTATCAATGTTATCCTTTAATACTAAGTTTAACAGACACAATCAATGATTGGAATGAGAAAATAAATGCCTTTGCATCTTCTCATATGGATAATGTATTTGTAGGGGCTGCTGCTGTAGGAGTAATATTTATAGTTGCTGCTTGGGGAATTAATACATTAAATAAGAGATAAAAGCCTAAAAGGCTTTTTTTATTTGAAAAAACAAGAAAAAAAAAGTATAATAAAAAAGGACGTGGTAATAGAATGGATATAGAAAAATTAGAGATAGGAAAAAAATATGAAATCCATGGATATAAACATGATGGTAAAATTCATCGCTCCTGGGATGAAGCTGTTCTTTTGGAAATACATGATGATTATTTAATCTTTGGAAATGAAAAAACGAAAGTAACAGAATCAGACGGAAGAACATGGAGAACAAAAGAACCTGCAGTCTTGTATTTCTTCTATAAAGACTGGTATAACATAATAGGTCAATATAAAAAGAATGGAATATATTATTATTGTAATATGGCATCACCATTTATAATAGAAGAAAATACGATTAAATATATAGACTATGATTTAGATTTAAGAGTATTCCCTGATGGAAGTTTTAAAGTACTAGATCGTGGAGAATACAAATATCATAAAAGTATTATGAGTTATCCAGAAAGAATCGATAAGATTTTAAAATATGAACTAACAAATCTAATCAATATGGTAAGAGAAAAAAGATTAGCTTTCAAACCAGGAGTAGTAGAGCATTATTGTAATCTTTATACAGAAAAAAAAGAAAAATAGTAAAAAAAAGACAAATTTTATAGTAAATATTTGTCTTTTTTTGATATATGAAAGGATTCTTTTTGTTACAAATAAAAATAAATAAAAAAAGTTTAAAAAAATATTGTCGAAAAAAACAATTGATGTATAAGGAAATAAAAAAACAACACTACGTGGAGTGCCAAAAAAAAGTTGTATTTTTTTGTTGACAATTATAAATTCCTTTGTTATATTAAATGGGCAACTTGCGAGAAAAACCATGTAAAATAATGAAAAGAA
>CAMYXG010000080.1 GCA_947303225.1 uncultured Caryophanales bacterium
TTATAAAATAAATGAAATTGTTTTAATTCTTCTTGATACATCGTAATCATCCTTTTTTGTTTCTGATGTATTTATTTTATCATATAAATTGTAATACAAAAAGAAAAAAGACTTTTTCAAGTCTTCTCTCTATCTTATTTTTGAATATTATTAGGAATTACTTTATAAGTGTCTGCAAAGTCTCTAGCAGAAATACCATACATATCTTCTGGATTTGTAATATTGATATATCCACCTTTTGCTATTTTTTCTTTTTTACCCCATTGTTCTACAATGATGTCTTCTTGAATTTGAATAAAAATTTGAGTACCAGCACTAGATTTATAAATATTATCTCCCATAGAAGTGTCTGGTTGATATCTTTCTACAAATTTTGAATCGCCAATAATCCAAGTATTTGTATGACCATTGCGGTCTAATACAGGTAATCCATCATCTCCTAATTTTGTTACTACGTGTCCTGGTTTACCTGTTTTTTCATCAAGTTCTACATATGCTACTCTTTCTTGAATTGGGTTACCATTCTCGTCTTCTGACCAAGTAACTACCTCTTCTCCAACTTCACCATCACGAGCAAAGATTCTACCTGCTTTTTCTGCTTGAATTGGTTGAATTCCTTTTTCTAATAATTCCTTAACATATTCTTCTGTTTGTACTTCTCTGTACATACTCTTTCCCTCCTTCAATTGAAATGGAGAACCTTGTAATAACAAAAAACAAGACTCTGTTACTACAAAGTCTTGTTCTATTAAGCTTATTCCGGGATTTCATCCGATTGACGAAATAAACCATTCAAGAGAATGAGAACTACTCCCTTTCAATTGCTATGTATTATAACATATTTACTTCATTTTGTCAATAAGCACTTTGAAACAAGACTCCATGTCTATAATAGAAAATAATACAATAAAAACTTATCATATTATTAGTCATTTATCAATCATTTTCACAAGTTAAATTGATTCCTAACTCTTTTAATGATCGTATTTCACTATTATCCATTAAAAAAGTAGCATGAGCGTCACTATCTTTTAATTTCTTTAAACAGGTTACTGCTTTTTCTGTCATTGGATTTGTTGCGGAACAGATGCTTAAGGCGATAATAACTTCTGATAATGTTAAATGTGTTCCATTATTTAATTCCTTTTTTATTTTCAATACAGGTTCAATTATGGTTGGAGATAATAAATTAATATCATCTGGTATTTTACTTAAATACTTTATGGCATTTAGTATTGCACTACTTGCTGGAGTTAATAATTCAGTTTCTCTTCCTGTAATGATTTTTCTTTGCACTTTAATTGCCATTGCATTACAATTTGTTTGTTCTTTTTTTTCTAAGGCAGGTTTGATAACATCTAAATAGTTACTATCAATCTGCAATTCATTCATCAATAATTTTATTTTTTCATATGTTTCTTTTTCACTTAGGCCTAATTTGTATTGATTTTTTCCATTATAATAACGTCTTACTATTTCTTTCTTTGCAGCTTCTTCCACTATCTTATTATCTGTAATACAAAAACCAACCATGTTTACTCCCATATCAGTAGGAGAATGATATATATCTTTTTCACTAACTTTATTCAGTATATTTTTTAGGACAGGAAACATTTCAATATCTCGATTGTAGTTAATTGCTGTTGTATTATATGTTTCTAAGTGAAAGGGATCAATCATATTTACATCTTTTAAATCAGCAGTAGCAGCTTCATAAGCAATATTTACAGGATGCTTTAAGGGAAGATTCCATACTGGAAAGGTTTCAAATTTAGCATATCCTGCATTAATTCCTCTTTTATTTTCATGATATATTTGAGAAAGGCATGTTGCTAGTTTACCACTTCCTGGTCCGGGTGCATTTACTAGTATCAACGGTTTTGTTGTTTCAATGTAAGAATTAGCTCCATATCCCTCTTCACTAACAATCGTGTCTACATCTGTTGGATATCCTTTTGTAAATCTATGAATATATGTTTTTATTCCATTTCTATTTAATTTCTTGATGAATTTATCTACACTTACTTGATTTTCATACAATGTTATAACTACACTATTTACTGAAAATCCCATACTTTTTGAATTATCAATTAATTCTAGAACTTCAGCATCATATGTTCTTCCATATTCCCCTCTTATTTTGTGTTTTTCAATGTCACCGGCATTGATACAGAATATGATTTCTAAATCATTTTTTAATTCTTGAAACATATTTATTTTTACATCACTTTTAAATCCAGGTAATACTCTTGATGCATGAAAATCATCAAATAGCTTTCCTCCTATTTCTAGATACAATTTATCAAATAGTTTAAATCTTTCTCGTATTTTTTCACTTTGAATTTTAACATATTTTTTATTATCAAAACCTATTTTCACTCTTTTCACCTCCATAAATCCATCACATTTTAATTCAATATATACTACAATTTTATCTCTGTCAATAAGAAAAAAACTACACTTATAATTGGTGTAGTTTTCTTCATTATATTATAATATATTCTATTTTTTTATGGCTATCTCAATTTTATTTATAATTTGATTAGGTAACAATAATCCTAGTTTATTAATAACAAATTCTCTAACTGAAATGATGTCTTCTTTTCTTTCTTCAGCTTCCTGACAATATCGAATATAACTACGTGCAATTGAATCTATCAATTGATCACCATCACTTTTGCTTGCTTCAGTTTCATCCTGTCTAACCTTATATTCAGTATCAGAAATCATAACTTCACTATATTGTTTTGCATAAAAAGGGTCATATATTTCTAATATGCTTTCTAATGTATATACATGTTCATCAAGACATAATACCCTTTCATATGTGCCTGTAAATCCATGCTTTTTTAATTCCTCAATTACTTCTTCACTTGATGTCATATAAGTACAACCATCTAAATAAACAAAAATCCAAACACTTTTACCAGGTTCTTGAGAATAAATAATTTTATCTATTTTTCCAATCATTTTTTCTTTGGATGGCAATATCGTTCTTTTAACTATTCTTTCTTCTATAACTCTTTCCTCATGTGCTGGGGCATAAGCTCCAAAATAATTATCAATTTCCGGTACATATCTAGTACCTGCTTCTACGGAACCTTGGACTTTTACTTCAAGACCACTAGTAGGAATTCTAAAACATCTACTAGTCAATAATGATTCTTCTATCGGAGTACAACCACTTTGAACTACTATCTCTTGTATGCTTTCTTTTCTTTTTCTTTTTCGACTATTTCTATTAATACAATCTGCTTCAAACTCCTGCTTGTTCCAAAAATCTAAAAAATCAATTGGTCTAACTTCTACTGCTTCTCCTGCAAAAACGATTGTTTGACCAATTTCATTTATTGGTTTTTGATGATGATGACCAAAAATAGTTCCACAACCTACAAAAAAACTATCTTCTGGTACACATTTAAAACCATTTTTAAGTAAAACTTGCTCTACTTGTTCCGTATAGTGGATTTCATAATGAACTCCATCGAAAAAATACGCTATAACATTATTATTTACTACAAAAGTTTTTTCTTTCTCTTCAGAATATAATCCTGTACTATCAGAATATGGTTCTAAGCTTTCTGAATATAATTCTGAAAGTTTTTCAGCCTGTATTTTTACTGGTTTGTCAAAAGCTATAGATAATCTTATTATATCGTCCAAGGTTTCTATATTAGCTAAGTCTCCATATAAAGCATCAATTTGATCAAAGTATTTCACGATAATCACTCTCCTATAATCATGTTATCATAAACCGATAAAATTATAAATATTGTAAAGAAAACGATAAATATTGTTTACAAAACTTGACAAAAAAAGAAATCAAATCATCTTGATTTCTTAAACTAATTTTCCCATGATTAGTAAATTATAACGATAATAATGCTCATAATAATTAGGATCCATAGAACAAGTTTGAAGTATTAATATTTGGTCATCACTGGATACTTGTACTCCTGTATCGTATTCTGAATTATTTTTATATTTTTGAATGGTTTCTTCCCATTCATTATCATTATAGTAAATGTTATGAAAGTATTCTAATCCTTCACTATCTTCACTTTCTGCTACAGACACATAAACAGAGAATATTTCATATGTATAAGTATTTCCTTCATAATAAATTGTTATATATCGATTTGCATCATAGAATCCTTTATTATTATGATAATTTTGTAATACTTGAAATGGACCATTTCCACTAGTTGAACTATGGGCATATATAATAGTTTTTCTACCCGTTAAGTCTGTTCTGAAGTCTATATATGGTACTCCTCTACCATCGTATACTCCATACATGTTATGATCTAAGTAAATGTTACTTCCATCATGGTCTTTCATTAAATTGTTATTTAAAATATTAGATATTTGAATTCTGTTTCCTTCTATCGTTGGTTGTGTTACTGGTGTTTCTTGAACAACTTCTTCTATTCTTTCTTCTTGAGAAACTGTAACTTCTTCTGGTTGAATTTCTTTCTTTTCTTCTACTTTTTCTTCTTTAGCAGCTTGTTTTACAACAACTTTCTTTTCTTTTAATTCTGGTTTAATAACACTTGATTGAGTATTATCTTTTACATATCCTGTTACACTTAATATACAGCTTAGGAAAACAATTCCTAGTTTTCCTATTTCTTTCACTAGTATCTTATTCATATCCTAACCCCCATTAGTACACATATTATACTACATACGTTCGAAAAAGTCAAGTTTTTTTATTGTTTTCACTTTTTTATACTTGTTACATATTGTATAATATATATAGTATTGAGAGGTGTAAGTATGGAAATTATTGCTCATAGAGGACTATTTGATCAGACTACAATTCCGGAAAACTCAATGTCAGCTTTTCGAAGGGCAGTTGATTATCATATTCCAATTGAATTAGATGTTCAGTTGACTAAAGATAATGTTTTGGTTGTTTTTCATGATTTTAATTTAAAACGAATGACTGGTAAAAATGCTCTGATTCAGGAATGTACATATGAAGAAATTCAAAATCTTTGTCTTTTAAATACTAAGGAGCATATACCTCTTTTTCGAGATGTTTTAAAATTAGTTCAAGGAAGAGTATTATTGGATATTGAAATTAAAAGTACAAAACGTATTTTAGAAACTTGTACGATACTAATGAAAGAATTAGAAAACTATTCCAACTATTTATTAAAATCATTTCATCCTGGTATTGTTCGCTTTTTGAAGAAGCATTATCCCAAAGAGACTGTTGGTTTATTATTGGGAAATCGAAGTACTTATCCGAATTCTTTTTATTATCCTCTTCTTTCTAATCCTTTCATAAGATTCTATTGTCATCCAGATTTTTTATCTCTTTCTAAGGATTTATGGAAAAAGAAATCATTTCAAAAGCTAAGAAATAAATATCCAATTTACTTATGGACAATTCAAAAAAAAGAAGAATTAAAGGATAAAAATCTTCATTATATTTGTGAAAATCTTCCTTATTCTTCTTTTCGTGATTATTTTTAAAAATTGGTATCCTGGAAGGGACTTGAACCCTTATCGATTCCGTCGGAGGGAACTATTTTATCCAATTAAACTACCAGGACAGATCAGGAACTAAGCCTGTTCATTTTCTTCTGTACAAGTTGTTCCAAATTTTTCAGCTAATTCTAACCATTTTGATACTTTTGCTTTTCCATTTTCTATGATATTGTCTTCTTCCCCTTCAATGGCAAGTAATGCATTTATGTTTATTTTATCATAATTAATGGTAATGTTACTTGTTACTGTTGTTTCTTTTCTTTCTACATTTGCATCATAGTATTCTAATCCATCATAGTTTTGTTGG
>CAMYXG010000081.1 GCA_947303225.1 uncultured Caryophanales bacterium
TACATGTAATTAATGTTAGTGTTGTTTTACTATAATCACGATAAATAGCTAATTTACCTGTCTTTGGCTGTGTATATATATTAACAATACTATAGACATATTTTTTATTTTTATAATTCACATAGGCAGTATCATTTATTTGTAATTGATATAAATCATTGAAGAATGCCTTCCAACCTGTTCCTGAATGTCCGGCTAAAATAAAATTACCTTTTTCCTTGTCAGGATAGTTTGAGCCATTTACTACTAATATATTTTTTTCTACGTCATTATCTGCTGCGCGATAATCTAAGAATCCTTTTGTCAAGTTTATTTTAGGTATTGTTAAATACCCAATATAATTATTTGTTACAACTTCTGGTAAGGTTTCTTCTTCCTGTACTGGTTTCTCTTCTTCCTTTTCTTCTTCTTCACTAATACTTATTATTTCATTTCCCGTATAGAAAGCATTTGCCATATAATCATATGCAACTATTTTTTTTGATTGAATATAGTTATATGAAAGAAAGAATCCTCCTATCAAAGTAATGATAGCCCCAATAAAGGCTGTTCTACTTGGAGAGATTCTTTTACTTCTTGTATTAAGCTCTTTTTCCATTTTTTCTGATAAAGAGAACTCCAGCACCAATAATAGCTGTTCCTAATATGTATAGTAATGATGTAGATACTGATGCTGTATCAGGAACGATTGTTGCTTTTGCATTAATAAATGTTACTTGATGAGATTGATGTTCATCATCAATTGTAAATGATAATTTATTTGTACTTGTAACATATCCTTCTGGTGCACTTACTTCTTCTACGGTATATGTACCATCTGCTAAATCTGTTAAAACATAAGGATTTTCCGTAGTTGTAAATCTAGCGATTTCTTCTCCTTTAGCATTTCTTACTAATAATACTGCTCCAGCAAGTGGTAAGTTTGTTTCTTGATCTACTTTTATAATATTAACAACTACTTTTTTTGGAGCATTTTCAATTGTTACTTTTACATCTCTATTATTATCATTGATTGTAATTTTTGTTATATTTTTATTTAATGCATATCCTGTAGGTGCTTCTGTTTCTTCAATTGTATAATTACCATTTGCTAAATTTCTTATAATATGAGCACTTGCTTTTGATTCCCAATTTGCTAATACTTTTCCATTAGAATCTTTTAATACAAGTTTTGCTCCAGCAATTGGTTGTTTTGTATTGGAATCTATCTTTGTTATAGAAACTTTTGAAGATGAAACATCTAATGTTAATTCTGAAGAAACATCTTTTTCTATTTTTTCTAATAAAGCAACATTTTGCATACTAGAGTCTACAGGTTGATATTCGTATGCTGTATAGCCTACATTTCCTTTTCCTGTTGCTTTTACTTTTATTGATAATTCTGTTGATTTTACACTAGTAGCAGGTACTTTAATTTTAAATGATTCATTTGTTTTCATTGTAAATGCTTTTGAATATGCTGATTCTGTTCCATCTTTTATGATTTTTGTTCCCTCTGGAGCATTCTCTAATGTAACAGAATATGAACTTAAATTCTTAATTGTAGTTGCTTTAATATCTGATGATGTATAATATCCATTTTGTAATACTAATTGGTTGTCTGTAGTAGTAATTGCTAATGCTGAATCTGCTACTCCAACTGCATCATTTCTATGATTGTATCCTTCTGTCATTAATTGTTTTACATATTTTCTTAAATTATAAGGATCTGATCCATTTGTTTTAAATTGTTCTCCTAAATTAGAACTTCCAGTAGTTTTATCTAGATACCACCATACAGCAGTCTGAGTAATATAGTAGTCTTTATCCTTGTCTCCAGTAATATTTTTGTTAGGATAACCATTTTTTAAAATATATACTAGTCCTCCAGTAATATATTTACTGTTTTTCACTTTTGTTGCTTTTACATTGCTAGCAGTATTTTTATGCATATTTAAACAATATAAGTATGTTCCTTTTTGTGTTACTTTATAATGAAAACTAACTCCTGCAATATAGTTTCCAGTTTTGGTAGCTTGTCCTATTTGAATTGTATCAGGTGCTGCTTTTACATTGAATATTCCAGTTATCATAATTGCTACCGAAATTATGATAGATAGAAATTTTTTCATTCCATTATTTTTCATAATAATCCCCCTCATTAATTTGCCTTATTATAGCACTTTTTCTTTTATTTTGCAAGTAAAACTGCACTTTCATATGACTATTTCCTTTCTTTTTATAATACTTTCACTTCTGTTATATCATATCTTTTCTTAACTGATAACATTTTTTTTACTTATTCATATAATATTTTGAGGTGAAAAATGAAAAAAATATTATTATGGATTGTTTTGGGAATGATTCTTATATCGTTTATAGGATTCACTATTTTTTCTCATCATCAGTCATCAACTTCAAATGATACTTCTTATCAGAAAATTACTTTGGCAGAGGTCGCTCATACTGTGTTTTATGCTCCTATGTATGCTGCAATTGAAAAAGGATATTTTGAAGAAGAAGGAATCCAAATAGAATTAGTTTTAACAAGTGGTGCTGATAAAGTAACAGCTGCTTTACTATCTGGAGATGCACAAATTGGATTCTGTGGTAGTGAAGCTACTATTTATGTATATAATGGTGGAGAAAAAGACTACTTAAAGACTTTCTCTCAACTAACGCAGAAAGATGGAACTTTTTTAGTTTCTAGAGAAGATATTAAAGATTTTACTCTTGATGATTTAAAAGGAAAAAGCATCATTGGTGGTCGTGCAGCAGGTATGCCTGAGATGACTTTAGAATACGCATTAAAACAAAATGGAATCAATCCAAGAAGTGATGTTTTTATTGATACATCAATTGCTTTTCCTGCTATGAGCGGTGCTTTTATTGGTGGACAAGGAGATTTTGTAACATTATTTGAACCAACTGCTACAATGGTTGAAAAACAAGGTTATGGTTATGTTGTAGCGAGTATTGGAGAAATTGGTGGTGTTGTTCCATATACTTCTTATTCTGCTAAATCTAGTTATATAGAAAAAAATCCAAATATTATTATTAGTTTTAATAAAGCTATACAAAAAGGATTAGATTATGTTCACTCTCATACTGATATAGAGATAGCAAAAACTATTTTAAAACAGTTTCCTGATACTTCTCTAAATGATTTACAAAGTGCAATTCATCGATATCGTATGAATGATACATGGCCTAAAACTACTAATTTTACTAGAGAATCATTTGATCATTTGCAAGATATTATGATTGATTATGGAGAACTTGATAAAAAAGTAGACTATGATAAACTTATTTATTCTATTTCTAAAGAGACATAGTCTCTTTTTATGATTATTATCCTTATCATATTTTATTTTTTTTCATACATTACTTTAGTTAGGAGGAAAAAATGGAAAAAATATTACAAGTATCTCATCTATCAAAAAAATATCATACTCTGAAAGAAGAAATAGAAGCATTGAAAGATATTAATTTTTCTGTTTCTAGAGGAGAATTCATTTCCATTGTTGGTCCTAGTGGATGTGGGAAATCTACAATTCTTTCTATTATTGATGGATTATTTGAAAAATCTAGTGGTGAGATTAAAATGAGTGATAATATTAGTATATCCTATATGTTACAAGATGATTGCTTATTACCTTTTCGTACTATTTTAGATAATTGTTTGATAGGTTTAGAGGTTACGGGAAATCTTACTTCGGAAAGTCGCCAATATGTTATTCATTTATTGAAAACTTATGGATTGGAAAAATTTATGGATCAATATCCAAAGCATTTATCTGGAGGAATGAGACAACGTTGTGCATTAATTCGTACCCTAGCTACAAAACCAGATATTTTATTATTAGATGAGGCAACATCTGCCTTAGACTATCAAACTAGTTTAGCAATTAGTGATGATATTTATCAAATCATAAAAAAAGAAGGAAAGACTGCTATTATGGTTACCCATGATATTTCTCAAGCAATTAGCATGTCTGATAGAATTATTGTTTTAACAAAAAGACCTGCTATTGTTAAGAAAGTCTATGAATTGTCTTTTGATTCTCATCTTACCCCTATTCAAAGAAGGAAAACAAAAGATTTTTCTTCCTACTATGATCAGATATGGAGGGATTTAGATGTTCACATATAGTGAAGAGCACAATCAATTTATCAAACAATATAAAAGAAAAAAACGAACTATTTTATTCTTTAGAATTCTTATTCTATTCACTATACTTGTGGGATGGGAATTCCTTGTTCAAAAAAATATGATTAACTCTTTTCTTTTTTCAAGTCCTAGTAGAATAGTTACTACATTACTTTCTTTACTTCAAAATGGTGAATTGTTTTGTCATATTGGAATTACTATTTTTGAAGTTTTACTGAGTTTTATTGCTACCTTTCTTTTTAGTTTCATTATTGCAACTATATTATGGAGTAATGATACTATAGCAAGAATAATAGATCCTTATATCACAATTATCAATTCATTACCTAAAGTAGCATTAGGCCCTCTTATCATTATTTGGGTTGGTGCAAGTATTTACTCTATAATATGTATGGCTTTCATGATTAGTTTTTTTGTTACTGTTTTAACTATTTATCAAGGATTTATTTCTATCAATCATAACTATATTACTATGCTCCAATCATTTGGAGCTAATAAGTGGCAAATCTTTACTAAAATTATTTTTCCTAGTAGTTTTGACAGTATTATTTCTTCTTTAAAAATAAATATTTCTATGAGTTTAATTGGAGTCATTATGGGTGAATTATTAGTATCAAAGAATGGCTTAGGATATCTAATTATGTATGGCTCTCAAGTTTTTCAGATTGATCTAGTTATTACTGGCGTATTCCTTTTAGGAATTATTTCTTCTCTTATGTATTTTATATTAGTTTTATTTGAAAAAAAATTTTTTAATTAATGGTTAACTATATTATATCTTATTTGCTACCTATCATATTATATACTAGAATGCACAGTTGGAGGTGGTGTCTTTGAATCTTAAATGTTGGTTTTTATATCTTGTAATATTGGCACTACTTGGAATCATGATAGGATTAGTTTTTTAGATATTTGTGTATTCAAAAAAGGAAGATTTTTTATTCTTCCTTTTATTTTACATATTCATCTAATGTTCTTGTACGAAACTTTAACTTGTCTAAGTCACATGATGGAACAAATCCTGCTTTTCCGTTTATAACATCTGGAATACGATTTACAATTGTAGCACAAGTTAATTCTACAGTTGCTGGACGATTTACTGTAATTGTTGTTTCTGGCTCTCCTATTATTGTCCATTCATTTTTATCGAATTCGTCTGGACCATATACTTTACCAATACATTCTGATTCTATTGTAATGCCTTCTTCGGTCGTTGTAGTTACAATAGCACTCATTCCTGTTGCGTTTCCTTGTGGAATTGTCATATTTAATGTTGATGAAGAAATGTCATCTTTATAAGTTGTAGGTACACATTCTTGAGTTTGATTTGTTACTGTTAATCCAAGTTTTCTTGCTAGCCATCCATTTACATTCCACATATAGGATGGAGTGTATTTACCACTATCAATGATTTGTTGTCTTTCTTCTTTACTCATTCGATCTACACTAGCAATTTTTTTATCAAACTCTTCCATTGTTAATCCTGAACCATGAGCTTCTGCTAATGCAATACCATAATCCTCTACGTTATAAGATGAACTTCCTTTTATTTTTGTAATTGTATGAGTTGATGCAGCTATATCACTAATCAATTCTCCCCAATAAATATCTTGATATCCTGAACCAACAATTGTACAATGA
>CAMYXG010000082.1 GCA_947303225.1 uncultured Caryophanales bacterium
ACTATTCAGATGATTTCAGGAGATGAAAATGATATTTTTTTCCCAGATTCCAATAGTTGGTTTTATGTAAAAGAAGGGAATATTTATTCTTATATTGAGTTTAAGAGTCATGATAATACTTATGGTTATTGCTATCAAGGAGCAATTGATTTAAAGAGAAAAGGGGAATGCTAAATGAAAAAATTAATTAATATACGGAATAGTGTTATTATTATTCTTTGTATTACTATTATATGTATGGCTTTTGGTTTTATTGTTGTTTCTATGGAATTAAAAAAAGAAAAGGATAAAGTTTCTTCTTTTCAGGTTGCTTTTACTAAAATAGAAAAAGCTTCATCCGTAAAAGGTTCTACTCTTGAGCCTATTGGTGAGGCATCTATTGATGAGAACAAGACAGAATTACATATGAAGTTTGAACTAAATGCTGTTCATGATGAACTTATCTATCTAGCAACTATTCGTAATAAAGGGACTTTACCTGCGAGGATTGTTGATATTGTTCAAAGTCCTAATTATGACAAAGAAACTTTTTCTCGAATGATTCGTCCTGTTTCTATACAGCTTTCTGATATTAAGGATAAAATTATACAACCAAATGAAGAAATAGAGTTGAAAATAGTTGTTTATTATAATGCTTCTACTAATGGTGGAAATAAAAAAGGATTTCAATATGATTTAGGAATTATTGCGGAGTCAGCTATTCAATAGTTTGACATCCTTTTTGTTTTTGATATAATTAAATAGTAGGAGTGAACGTTATGGTACACAAAAAAAAGCTTATAATTCTTTTTTTCATTGCATTATTGTTTTTAGCTATTATTTTTATATCGATTGGTATTTATTTTAATCGTTTGAGTAATCCTAAAAATATTATGAATCAGGCTATTGATATGCTTAGTTTACGATTACAAAATGATCTTATAGATTCCGTTTCTCATAATTTGGGAGATAGTGTCACTACAGAATCTACTATTCAATTTCAATTAGATAGTGAAAAATATAGGAAAGAAAAAGATCAAAATCCAGAATCATTAAAAAAGTATCATTTGTTAAAAAATCTCAGTCAATTAAAAAGCTCTTTTACTTTGATGCAGGATCAAAAAAATAAGAAAGCTTTTTTATCTATTCATCAAATGATTGGAAGTGAGGAGTTATTACATGCAAAGTATGTAATTGATAATTCAACAAAGTATTATTTTGTTAATAATGTATTGAAGAATTATGTAAATGATGGAAATTGTAGTTATTTCGAAACGTTAAGTTCTGAGAATACTTCATTTGATAATATTCAGTATTTGTATTCTTTTATTGAAGACTCTTTGAAGAATCAATTAAAAGAAGAATATTTTAAAGTATATTATGTTGATGAAAATATTCAAGGAAAAAAACGTTCTGTGCGAGAAATATCTTTGCGAATTACTGATAAAGTTATAAGAATTGTTTTAAACGGAGTATTAAGTGATTTAAAACATGATGATATGGCTATGAAAATTTTGACTGGAATAGATGAAAACTTTTCTAAGAAGAAAATTAGTAATAAGACTTTTTTCTTGGATAGTGATGAATCTTATACTGTTCATATTTATACTTCACCTATTTTATGTAAACCTTTAAAATATGAGCTTGTTTATTTAAAGGGAGATGAGACTAAAAGCATTACTTATGAGGGAAATGAAGTACAAGGAGATTTTTATTATATAGAGAATGATCAAGTACAAAAAAGAATTGTTGTTCATTTTCAGAAGAATCATATTGAATTTTTGATTTATGATTCAAAAGATGAAAAGATTGGTTCTTTTGAATATAATCGAAATGATAATGGTATTACTATTGATTTTGATTATGATGATTCAAAAGAAAAGTATAATATTGTATATTCTTCTAAATTTGAGAATGTAAAGAGTCATTCTTATGATAATCATAAAAAATTATCAATCAAAATTGTTCAAAATAAAATTGGTATTCTCGATGGAATTGTTATGATTGATACTAAAGCAAAGAAGGATGTTAAAATTTCTGAAGATGTTAGTAATGCCGTTTTAGCTTCTACTTTAAGTGAGGAACAAAAGAAGCAATTTCAGAATATTTCAAGTCGTGTTTTAGAACGTTTGGAAAAGTAAAATGAAAGGAGAGGATTATGATGAAAAAACAAAAAAATAAGAAAAAGAAGAAAAAATCATTTTCTTTTCAGGACTTTATTACTTCAGAAAAAACTTTATTAGCTATATTTTGTATTTTACTTGTTGCTGTGATTCTATTATTCTTTGTTGTTTTTCATAAGAAAAAGGAGTTAGAAGAGAATCCTAATGCTAATATGGTAATTCCTATCTATAAAGATTCTTCTAGTTTTCATTTTAGTATTAGTGCAAAAGCATTATCTGAAAAAGAACAATATATTTTTAAAGTCACTAATTTTCAAAATGATATCATTAATTCAGAAGATGTTCATTATCGAATTACAGTTGAAAATGATACAGATTCTAAGATAAAAGTTGTAAAAAAAGATAGTCAAGATAATCTTATGACAGATAATCATAAAACTACTATTGATGGTGGCTTATTAACTAAACGTGTTGAAGAAGAAGATACATATCAAGTAACAATGACTTCTCATGGAGAATTGGATGAAAATCAGTTTATTCGGATAGAAGTTTCAAATGAATTAGAGGAGAATTCATAGGCATGTATATCATGCTTTTTTTAATGGAATTCTCTTGCTTCATTCATTGACATTTTATAGTGATAATGTTAAACTTGAATAGAGTATTATATAGAGTCGGAGGAGTTTCATGGATTTTGATATTAATGAAGAAAAAATAACAATTGATAAAAATGGTAAGAAAGTAGAATGTGACATTTTGTTTACATTTGATTCTGAAGATACTATGAGATCATATGTCGGTTATACAGATCATAGTGTTGCTTCTAATGGAAGAAAAAATATTTATGTTTCTGCTTTTAATCCTTTTCTTAAAGAACCAAAATTAGAAGATGTAAAAGATCCTAGGGAATTAGAAATGGTTCAAGAAGTTTTAGAGGGTATAGCAGATGGAGAATTTGAGTAGGAGGATATAGGATGGATAGTATTGAATATATTGAAGAAGATGTTAAAGAAGAAGTTGCAGTGTTGTATTTAGATCCTAGTCGAAATGGAAGGTTTGATAATGAAGAAATTTTTGACTTAATTCGAGTAGCAGGGATTGATTTTCAAGATGGATATGAGTTCGAGATAGTTCCAAGCAAGGAAGATGGAGTAGAAAGAGTAGTTGTATATCAACATGTTAAGAGACAAGTTCCATATAAAGTAGAAAGAACTCTTATTGGTACTTTCCCATTGGATTCTAATTTACAAACTGATGAAACACAAAGAGATAGAGCATATGCTTTAATGCATTTAGCTGGACTTGATGTTGAAGATGATAGTAAGTTTGAAATAACGACAGAAAAAGATGAGATGGGAAGAATAACAGCTTATGTTGTTTATCAAATCCAAAAAACACCATTAAAAGAGGATAAAAGTATCGTTTTAGTTTCTTCAATACCGGAAACGAGAGTTGATTCATTAGAAGATATGCGTCGTTCTCTAGAAGAATTAAAGGTTATTCGAGCTAGTTTAAATAATATTAGTTCTGAAATTGAACGAAAAAAAACATTAAATCATTTAGTAAATCAAATTGAATCATTAGAGGAAAAAGTCAATCATCCTGTTTCTATTTTGAAAGATTCTGTATTGGATCAGAAAATGAAAAATGTAGAAGTAGGAGTTGAATCTTTAAGAAATGGTTTGAAAAGTATGATTGATTCTATTACCAATCAGAAACGATCTTATAAAGATGAAGTAGATAGTCCTATTCCAACGAAAATGGCTGATTTATTAAAGAGTGAAATCATTGAATTAGATGAAAAAATTCATTCTATTGAACAAGAAATTCAGATATTGTTAGCTGAGTATGAAAGTGCAGAAAATCGTCTTAAAGAAAAGAAAGAGCAACAAATGAATGATTCTTTAGATAGTGAAGAAGAACAAGAAAAAAAGATTGTAGATAAATTGAAAACTATTGTTGATGAGAATAGTTTTTCATCTAATATTTTAAGAATGATAGAGGCTGATAAAAAGAGATTAAATCTTTTGAAAGGAAAAAGAAAACTAAAACAGACTGATTTTGATCGAGCAGAAGCATTAGATTTAACGGTAGAAGAGTATTTAGAAATACAAGATGCAGTTAGTAGAAAGAAAATTGAAGAAGCATTGATGGAACGTAAAGGATTGTTGGATATCTATCATAAACCTGCTAGAGAGAGAACAGAAGAAGAAGTTGAGCAATTACGTTTAGCAAAAGATGAAATCTTTAGAGAAATACATGAAAAGCAAGAAGCAGAGTCCTTGTCTGTTTTTGATGCAATTCAGTTGTTATATCATTTAGATGTTACATTCTCTCAAGGAGAACATCCAAGAGTTCTTAAAGTATCTCAAACTGATAAAGATGTCATGGAAGAGAATTCTTCTCATTCTCCGACAAAAGTAGTTCATAATAAAGATTCTCATGAGGTGGATTATGTTCCTGATATTATGACAGAAGATATGAAAAATGTTACTGTAGGTGAAGAACATTTAGGCTTTAAAGAAAAAATAGCTTTATTCCGTGATATTGATACTGGTGAAATATTTATTCGTGAGTATGGACTTGATCGTTTTAATCTTATTCCAATTGGTTCATCTGTTATGATTAATGGTGCTGTTTGTTATCCAATCTCTGAAGAAGATGCTCAACGAATTGTTAATCATCAAAATAATGGTTATTCTCCATATATAGTTGTTAGTCGTGGAATTCAAACAGCTGAAATAGAAGAAATAGCTCATAATGACTCTTTAGATTCTGCTATTTATATTAAAAACTTATTAGATTATGTAAGAGAGCATAATATTAGTATTTATCGTTATTATGTTGATTTAGCTAATCATTATCGTGAAGATCATGATTTTGTTCCAGAAGAATTTGAACAACATAATCCATTCTTAAAAGAAGAAGATTATCATAATTTAATAGAAAGTAATGAAGAGAGAATTAGTCAATATTTTGCTAGTGCAATGCGTCGAGTAATTGATTTTCATTTAGCTGAATATCGAGAACGTAAAACTTCACAAGTAAGTGATGGATTACAAGTTGTATTAAAACGAGATGAGTTTTTTGAATATGGAGAGCATTTTTCTGTAGAGTTCCATTATACTAATGAAGAACAGAAGAGAAAAATATTTGAACTGTTTGAGAAAAAACTTCTTCCAGCTTATGGAGCACATTCTGATCGTTTTGATCAAAGATTAGAATATATTATGCCTTATTTGGTAGATGAAACTGGAAAGTTTACTGTTGATAATACGAATGTTATTGGTGGAACAAGTATTCCAGAAGATTTATTAGATGAGTTTATGAAAATATTCATTGAAGAAGAAGATGCAACTTTAATTGTGGGAGACGAACAGATGAGTGGTTCTTTTGATGAAGAACGTTTCCATACTATGGTTGCGAAAATGTTAGAAGAAAGAAATTATAATCAAGAAGAAATTGATCAATATGTAAAAAAACTTACTGATTATACTTTACAAAATAATATTAGTGTTTATGATTATTATAAGAATCTTGCTAAATCTTATCGAGAAAAAGAAAACTTTACTCCTGAAGCTTTTGAACAACAGAATCCTATAGTGACTGAAAAAGAT
>CAMYXG010000083.1 GCA_947303225.1 uncultured Caryophanales bacterium
GTATGGAAGAATTATTTAAAACATTAAAAAATAAACCAAAAGATTTAAAATTATACCAAACTGCCTTTTCTCATAGTTCTTATGTCAATGAGCATAAAATAAAAAATGATTATGAAAGACTAGAATTCTTAGGAGATGCAGTATTGGATTTAGTAGTAGCAGATTATCTATTTAGTAATCATAAAGAAAATGAAGGAGAAATGACGAAAGTTCGTGCTAGTTATGTTTGTGAAAATGCAAATTATTCTTATGCAAATAGTCTACATCTACAAAACTATATTTTAGTAGGAAACGGTGAAAGTAAAGAAGGCATGAAAAAAGCCATTGTAGCAGATATATTTGAAGCATTAATTGGTGCGATCTATATAGATTTAGGATATGCTACTGCAAGAAAAACAATATTAAAGGTTATTGTTCCATTCATTGAAGATCCAAATACTACTTTTTTTAGTGATTATAAGAGTACATTGCAAGAATATGTTCAAACAGAACAAAAATCTCTAGAATACACTTTAATTAAAGAAGAAGGACCTGCTCATGATAAGCGTTTTACAATAGAAGTTAAAATAGATGGAATTGTATATGGAGAAGGAATAGGAAATAGTAAAAAAGAAGCAGAACAAGCAGCAGCTAAAGAAGCTTTAAATAAGATGGTTTTAAAGACTAAATAAATGTTAAAAAAGTAAAACTATCAATATTTACTACATATACAAATTATGTTAGAATTAAGAAGAATAAATAGTAGGGTGTGTTTTTATGAAGAAAAAAATAATAAAAAAATGTAATGGTTTTACAATTGTTGAATTACTTGTAGCTGTGTCAATATTAGGAATTATAATGGGAATGAGTATTCCTATCATTCGTAATATTCAGTACCATAATACACAAAAGAAATTTAATGAATATGGAAAAGCGATGATTTCTAGTGCAAAACTATATCGTGATTCCTATGAAGAAGATTTATTTGGACATAAAGCATCTGGGTGTGCTTTAATATCGTTATCGCAATTAATGGAAAAGGACTTGATTAAAGATTTCCCTGAAAATAATATTACTTGCAATTATGAAGAAACAAAGGTTCGTATCATTAAAATTAATAAGCAATATGGATATAGTTATCAATTATTATGTGGTGTAGAATCAGATTCTCCTTCTTATGCTTTTTCTTCTCTTTCTAAAAAAGAAAAAACTCTCCAAAAAATGATACAAGATAATAATGGAGAAGATGAATCAGTTGATTTGGAAGAGTCATTTGATAATCCTTTTGATGAGTTTAGTTTATCAACATGTAATATTAATTCAAGTATGGAAATAGAAGCAAATCCAAACAATGGAATAGAGAAAGCAGAATCTTATTCTGTAAGAATAAGATTATCTAGTAATACTGGAATCAGTAGTACTAGTAGTCCAGTTAAAATTCAATATACTTGGGTAGAAGCAACCGAGTCGATTGACTTAGATATAATAGATTATAATACGATTACAAATTGGAAATCATTACAATTTTCTAAAATAGAAAGTGAATTATCTCAACAAGAAAAACTATTATCTTCTTCTACTGGTAGTATTCAAGCAGATTCATATGAAATATTCCCACCAACGACAGAAGCAAATAAATGGTACTTAGTATTAAAAATTAATAGTTTTAAGGATTTAACAGGAGAATCTTATCCAAATACTTATGAAATATTTGGTATTTACAATATCGCTAAAAAATATACATTAACTTATGATGATAATGGTGGAAGTGGATGTTCTACTGATAATAAAAAAATTGAGAAATTACTTGGAAAAGGAGATAACGATACTTGGGGAAAACTATGTACGCCAACAAAGAATAATAGTACTTTTGTTGGATGGAATACAAAAAAAGATGGTACTGGAACAAAAGTTACTAAGAATACTCCTGTTACATCTGAGATGAAGGTATATGCTCAATGGGAACCTTCAAAAGTAATCATTCGTTACAAGTTAATGAGTAATGAAACATTAACAGAAAATACATATTCTGAAGATACTCCACCAAAACATTTTAAATGGAAAAAGGGAAATGAAGATTTAATTGAAAGAAGCAATGATGGTGGGGATTATGAAATATACACTACTACGATAACGTTTGGTACTAATCGAGAACTCAATCTAGCCAATTATAATAATGAGCATGCATTAAATATAAAAAGTAGTTCAGGGTATACAGCAGCAAAGAGTGGGGCAGAATGGATTTGTGAAAGTGGATGTAAAAATAATAATCAAACATTCTCTCATAGTAAAATAACGATTAATAATACTGAAAATATTTGTGATACTAGTAATGGAAACTGTACCATTAATATTAGAGTAAACTGGGATCCGTCGAGTATACCGGCTATTCCTGTTTCTTTGAATCAACAAGGAGGAAGTGGAGGAACAGCAACTATTTATGCAAAATCTAATAAATGGTATACCATAGGAAATCCTACAGCAAGTACTAGTAATACTACAAGCATTACAAAGCCAAGTAAAGCAGGATATACTTTTGGAGGATACTTTACTGAAGTAGGTGGAAAAGGTACACAAAAAATTAGAGCTGATGGTACAATTAATGCAACTTCTAGTGAGATTACTTCTTCTACAACTTGGTATGCAAAATGGATACTAAATACTTGTACGATTAATTTTTCCCCAAATGGAGGAACATTTAATAATAATTCAACGAATACAACACAGACCATAAAGTATGGAGAAAAACAAGATGACTTTTGGAATGCTAACGGGGGGACATATGATGCTTCAAGAAATGGCTATACAGTAGATCAAAGTGACGCATGGATATTATCTAATAGTTCTAAGACATTTGATGAAAGCAAATCATATACTGCATTAGATGTATGTTCAGATTTAAAAAATGGTAATCAAACTGTTACGCTAAATGCAAATTGGAAAGCTAAGATATATGTATCTTCTTCAGGAAACGATACCACCGGATATGGTTCAATTGCCAAACCATACAAAACAATTTCAAAAGCATATTCTGTTATTCCTAATAGCAACTCAACAATATATCTTACAAGTGATATAGTAGCAGATAGTCAAATAACTTTTGATAGTAATAAAGCTTTTAATCTAACAAGTTGTACTAAAAATTCTAATAATACATGCAGTGTTTCAACCTCCTATACTATTTCTAGGAAAAGTAATTTTAAAAATGGAAATGTGATTTATATATCAAAAGGATCATTAACACTATCTCATATAATTTTAAATGGTCAAAATGTACAGGCAGATTGGGCATTATTACGCTGTAGAGGTAATGGTGCAATGCTATATATTAAAGATGGAACTATCTTAAAAAATAACATTAAAATTCGAGAAAATAATGCTAATGGAAAGCCAGGTGGAGCATTAGGTGTGTTGGAAAAATGTCAAGCAACAATGTCAGGTGGATCAATTACAAATAGTAAAGCACCTCGTGGAGCAGGAGTATATGTTGATGCAGAATCTACTTTTACCATGTCAGGAGGTTCCATATATGGTAATAACGCAACGTATAGTTATGGTGGCGGTGTTCTAGTAAGTGGGATATTTAATATGACAGCAGGTAATATTTATAATAATAAAGCAGCAATGAAAGGTGGAGGAGTATATGTAAATTCTACCGGAACTTTTACAATAAGTGGAGGTAATTCAATTATAAAGAAGAATAATGCAGCATCTGATGGAGGAATTTTTGTTGTAAGTGGAGGAACTTACAATAGAGCTGCTGGAACTTATATTTGTAAAAATAATAATCCAACTAATGATTATAATGTTAGTTCAACAACAGTTCCTAAATGTCAATAATATAGAGTATAGACTAAAATAGGATATCAAACTGATTTCCTATTTTTTTGACCTTTTCAATTAATTTAGAATGTGTTATAATGAAGATGCTGTTTTTCGGTTCCATAAAAAGAAAGGAGAAAAAAATGAGTAAAATAAAAATATTTGCCTTAGGTGGATTAAATGAAAACGGAAAAAACATGTATGTAGTAAATGTAGATAAAGATATTTTTGTTTTTGATGCCGGTTTAAAATATGATAATGATCTTAATCTAGGAATTGATTATATTATTCCTAATTTTGATTATTTAATAAAGAATAAAAAAAATATAAAGGGAATTTTTCTAACACATGGTCATGAAACAAATATGGGAGCAATCCCAGATATTTTAGATGCTATTCCGGAAGTTCCTATTTATGGTACAAAACTAACATTAGAAATTGTAAAAAGAGACTTGAGTAAAAAAACGTTAGAAAAAGGAAATTTAAATGAAATAAAGCCACATATTAAACTAGACTTTGGAAAAAATTCCATATTTCCAATATCAGTAACTCACTCCATACCAGATGCATTATGTTATGTATTATATACGCCAGATGGAGCAATTGTATATACAGGTGATTTTACATTTGATTCTACAATGATGGGTTCTTATAAAACAGATATTGGAAAACTAGCATATGTTGGAAAACAAGGAGTTTTATGTTTATTAAGTGAATCTTTTTATGCGGATCATCCTGGACATACTTCACCTCAAAATAGAGTAAGTGGCTTTATCAAAGAGGTAATGAATAAATCAAATAATCGTATTATCGCAACTATTTTACCTGCCCACTTTTATCGAATTCAAGAACTATTTAATGAAGTATCTCAAACCCATAGAAAGATTGTAATAATGGGAAAACCTCTTCAGGAATTAATCAATCAAGCCATAGAAGAAGGATACTTAACGATAAATAAAGATAAAATTGGAACACTATCAGATTTAGAAAGCAATAATGCCATTGTATTAATATCAGATGGTAAAGAAAAACCCTTTGCTAATTTAGAAAGAATTATAAAAGGATTTGATAAGTATATTACAATTAAAGAAACCGATACCATTTTTATAACAGAACCATCTTATCCAGGAATCGAAAAACGTTTAGCAGTTATAATGGATGAGATAGCAATGTTAGGAGCAGATGCAATCAGCTTATCAAATAAAAAGCACTTATCACATCATGCATCACGTGAAGATTTAATGCTAATGATTAATTTAATGAATCCTAAGTATTATTTTCCTGTAAAAGGAGAATATCGTAACCAATATGCTAATGCAGAAATAGCTGAAGAGTTAGGAATTGCGAAAGAAAATATCATCTTAAAATTAAATGGTGATGTATTTGAAATGGTAGGAGGAAACCAAACAGAATCCAGAGAAAGAATTGAAACAGATGAAATATTAATTGATGGTAAAAATCAAGGAGATATTGGCGATTTAGTATTAAAAGATCGAGAAATGTTAGGAGAAAATGGAATCGTTATTATTAGTTGTACTTTAGATAAAAATACAAAAAAAGTATTAGGTGGACCGGAAATACTAACAAGAGGATTTATTTATGTAAAAGAAAGTCAAGATTTGCTAGAAGAAACAAAAGCAATTTCAAAAGAAGTAATTGAATCCAACATAGAACCAAGTACAAAAAGAGTAGACTATTCAAAAATAAAGAATGATGTAAGGGATGTACTAGGAAAATTCTTCTACAAAGAGACAGAAGCAAAACCAATGATTATTACAGTCATTCAAGAAGTGTAAAATATTCATAAGAAAGATTATTCTTTCTTTCATTTGTATCCGTAGCTCAGTTGGATAGAGCAATCGCCTCCTAAGCGGTAGGTCATGAGTTCGAATCTCATCGGGTACACCATTGAAAT
>CAMYXG010000084.1 GCA_947303225.1 uncultured Caryophanales bacterium
TAACGAACTATTAAATATTCAAAATTATTATTGACTTCTAATAGTTAGTCACCTAGAACATATTATAACAAATAACTATTTTTTCTACAAGAAAACAACATATGAAAGAAAAAAGATAGTCAAAAAACTGACTATCTATCAAATTAACTAAAATCAGGACCAAACTCTGAATCGTCATCGTCATCATCATCATAAGACAAATCTAAAACAGTATCTGCAGATATATTAGATTCTGGTAAAGGCGATGAAGTAGACGTTTCTGTCATTCCTTGTGAATTAAGATGAACTTCCGATATCTCCGAAATGGCAGTAGTAGGCTCATTAGGCTGTAATTCTATTAGAGAAGGCTTTTCATCATTTGAAACATCATTATTCATAGACATAATAGCAGGACTATCCTCACTTTGAGCTGATGAAGCACCTATGATAAATGAGTCATCAAATTTTTCTTCGGTATCTGAAGAAGTAGTATCATTTATTACAGCACTAGCATCAAAACCAGCCAATGACAAAGCAGACTCATCTGAAGAACTCATACCCACATTTTCTTCTGGAGGTTTCACTACAACAGAAGTTACATCACTAGGAATCGTCTGTTCCATTCCTTGTGATAATTCAACAGAAGGAATGGATCCAAACACAGGATTACTATCTGACACAAGAGAATTATTCATACTATTATTTAGTGATTCTTCTACAGGCTTTGATGGTATTTCAATAATCTCCTCACTCTTCTCAGCTTCTACAGAATTTATACTATTATCACTATTATTCATCATCATATTAGAATCAGAAGAATTTATACTATTTTCACTATTATTCACCATCGTATTAGAATCGGAAGAACTCATACTATTTTCACTATTATTCATCATCGTATCAGAATCAGAAGAATTCATATTCACCGAATTAGGTTGTGTATAAAAACTAGGTTGTTCAGTAGGAACAGAAGGAACAGTAGATGCATTCATTGGATTAACTCCTAGCATATTATTAGGTCCAGTAGATGTAGTAGCTGATGGAGCACCTCGACTAGAACCATTCCATATCTTAACAACATCACAGTTACTAGATAAAGGAGAAGGATTAGGCATTTCCATCTTAACAATTAATGGAATTTTAAATCCCAAACCAAAACCTAAGCAAGTACCAGATTGTAAAGATTTTTGTTTTTCAACAATTTCATCTGTTATATTTGGAATCATTTTTCTCATATATTCTAAATCAGCCGGATGGTTAATTTTAAATATTAAAAAATTAGTACATTGTGAAATAACATTATCAGAAAGCTCAACAGGTCTTTGTGTAATAATTCCTAAAATAACACCATACTTACGTCCTTCTTTCGCAATTCTTTCAAAAATATTATAACCAAATAAGAAACGATCTTGATCAGCCTGAATATATCGATGAGCCTCTTCAAGAATAATATGAAAAGGAATACTACCACGATCTTTTAATGACTTTGAAAAATCAAATATTAAACGAGAATAAATTTTAGTCAGAACCTTTGCAAAATCATCATCAATATCATTTAAATTAATATTAACAATTTGATACTTACGTCCTTCACTAATTAACATAGAAGATAAATATGACTCTAAAGAAATATAATCAGGAACATCAAAATACTTGGCATTATCCCCTACAATCAATGCATGTAAACGAACTCGAATCGTTACAGAATCTCCATATGTTTGCTCATTTCTAAGCCATCCTTCACTAATTAATGTAAAATTAAGAGCTCTCTCTAGTGTATTTAAATCATAATAAACCCCAGTATGTGGTTCATAATTATCATATTCATCTTTTATAAAGGAATTAACATATTCCGTTAATAAAACACTTTCTGTAAAATTACCAGAATTATCAATTAAAAAACACTCGCGAAATTTACGTACATATCCAACACCCTGTACAGGTGCTTCTAAATTAAATTCATCAGTAGAACAACTAGCTAAAATAGAAAAAATTTCATTTCTCTTATTTGGAGCAGTTTCGTTTGTATAAAGAATTGTCATAATAGCTTTTGCAATTAAATGATTTTTATAAGCATTGGAATCCATATCATTTTGACTAAAAACTAAAGCTAATTTTAACATTCTTTCAATAATAGGTAATTGAGAATGAGAAGTACATTGCAATAATAAAGCCAAATCATCTTTGTTTAATAAATAAATTGGTAAACGTAACTTTTCTCCTATTCCCTCAACCTCATTTGTACTATAAAAGCGGTAATTATAATTAGAACTAATCTGATTCAAATTAGAAAAAGCATTATAATATTCGGCAGAAGAATCAAATATTAATATATTTGCTTTATAAGGATTTAATCTCTGATCTTGAAACATATTTTGAAATAGTCTTGAAACTCCACAAGATTTACCAGAACCAGTATTACCAAATATAGCAAAATGATTACTAAAGAAATTATTAACATCTAAATAAACAGGAAATCCATCGTAAAAAGGACTAACCCCTAATTTCATCCATCCAGTAGTATCAGTACCAGTAATCAAAGGAATTTCATTTTTTTCAATAACCCTTATTTTAGCATCCAAACTAGGTTTTCTAATAGTACCACCAAGTAATTTATCACCTACAATTTCACCCAAAAATCTAGCCTTAACAATATTTCCATCAAGGTCATCTACTTCTCCTAATACTTTTTTACTATCATCTTCAAAAACTAAATGCATATTCATCAGATTAATAGATATATCTCTATCTTCTTTTAAAACAATATTACATCCAGTATTACTAATATACGTAATTCTATCAAACATGTTATCCCCTCTTTACTACTTTCCTATTCTAAAAAAATTATACTATAAAAGCAAATACTATTTCAAGAAAAAAATAATAAAGATAAAATCAATATAAATAATTTAAATTATAATTAACTCGTTCTGTTTCTGAAGTAATACTATTAGCTACTTCAATCAAATACTCACGAGTTATTCCGCCAATCATAGTACTTCCTTCTTTTTTTATAACAATGATATTCAAAACAATTCTCAATCCAATAAATCGATTATTTCCTGTTTTATTTTTAAATCACTTATTTTATCAGATAACTCTATAATTTTGTTTTTCTTAAACAACAATTTTAATTTACTTTCATACTCTTCAAGTTTATTAATGGTAATGTGAATTTGTCTAAATACAGCATTACGACTAACTCCATAGTTTTCTGCCATCTCAGAAAAACTCAAATTATGAAAATAATAATCTTCAAAATATTTTTTTTGTTTTTCTGTTAACAAATCACCATATAAATCATACAAATTATTATAATAAATAATATCTTCCATATTAAATCCCCCATCTAATAATTCCATAGAGAATAGATAAAATACCAAACAAGAAATATAAAATAGTAAAAAATTTTCTATGGTAAATTTTATAATTATTCAATGATAAAACAAACAATGTTAATCCAAAACTAAATGTAATAAAATATTTTATATCAGGTTGAAAAAAGCTCATAATAACACAAACAAAACTAATAATAGTACATAATCATTGAAGAACAATATATTTTATATTAAACTGATTAATCTTATCAGCTTTCATCTACATCATATCCTTAAATAAACCATATATATACTTTTCAATATCAAACACTTGTAAATCTTCTTTTGCTTCACCAAGTCCAATGTATTTAACTGGAATTCCAACACTCTCTTTAATTGCTAAAACAATTCCTCCCTTTGCCGTACCATCTAACTTTGTTAAAACAATTCCAGTAATGTTAGTAATTTCTTGAAAAGCTTTCGCTTGACTAATACCATTTTGTCCCGTAGTAGCATCCATAACAAGTAATGTCTCACTTGCTCCTCCATCTACTAAACTATCAATAACTTTATTAATTTTTTCTAATTCTTTCATTAAATTAACTTTATTTTGAAGTCTTCCTGCTGTATCTACCAATACAACATCATAATTATCTTCTTTTGCTTGCATAATTCCATCATAAACGACACTTGCAGGATCACTCTTTTCTTTACCAAAGAAGCCAACTTCTACTTTTTCACTCCATTCTTTTAATTGATCTACTGCTCCAGCACGAAAAGTGTCAGCTCCAACCAACAGAATCTTTTTTCCTTCCTTCTTTAATTGATAAGCAATTTTACCAATTGTAGTAGTCTTACCAACTCCATTAACTCCAATAAATAAAATAATAGTAGGTCCATTCTCATTATAATGAATCCTATTACTCAACACTTCATCATTAACATATATAATAAATAACTCATCAACAATAATTTCCTTTAACATAGAAGGATCCGTAATATGTTCTGCTTTAACACGTTCTCGTAAACGATCCATAAAGTCCATTACAGTATTAACTCCAATATCAGCCATAATTAAGATTTCTTCTAACTCTTCAAAATATTCTTCTGTAATACTATGATATTTATTTGTAAGATTAGCTAGTCTAGAAACAAATCCTTGACGAGACTTAGTAAGACCTTTTTCATATATCTCAACATTATCCTTTTTCTTTTCTTTCTTTTCTTTCTTTTCTTTCCTTTTATTTTCTATTTTTAAAGTTTCTTTCTTACTTACTTCTGTTTCATTTCCAATCTCTTCTTGTTCTTTTTGAACCACTTCTACTTCATTATTCTCTTCTTTCTTATCACTAGAAGAAAACATATTTTTTATTTTTTGAAATAAACCCATATTATCCACCTCAATTACTATTATATCATAATAAATTAATCATCAGAAGAATCATCTTCATTATCACTTTGATATATTTTAGTATGCTTCCAAGAAATAGAAGTAACACCTGGCTCTGCACTTAAATTTTTAACTAAGTTTTCAATCACATTTACACGACTAGTAATCACTTCTGCTCTAAGTTTAATTTGATTTTTCGAAACTTCATTTTTCTCTAATCGAATTAAACGAATTCCATTTTTTTCAACATAATTTGAGAAAGAGCTACGTATAACAATTTCAATATCGCTTTGACAAGATATTTGTATAATACATTTTTCTCGATACCACTTTTTAACTTTATCCATAATAAAAATAGAAACCAAACGAAGAAAAACATTAGAAAAGACAACTAATGAGGTACCAATTACTGCTTCCCAAATCATTCCAATAGAAGTCAAAAGTCCAATAGAAGCTACACACCATAATGTTGCAGCGGTATTAAGCCCCTTAATTTTATTTCCATTACGAATAATCATACCAGCACCTAAAAAACCTATGCCAGATACGATAGATGCAGCAATACGACTTTGATCATGAGAAACAAAACCATATGTTGCATAACTAAACATAAAAGAGCCAATTCCCACCAAAACATTGGTTCTTAATCCAACTGAACCATGTCGATATTGTCTCTCGACTCCAATAATAATACTAAGTATTAAACACAAAACAATTCTAACAACAAATACTTCTAGTTTCATTTAAACACCTCACAAACAACCATTTTAGCATACTCAAAAAGAGAAGAAAAGAACAATTAGACAAAATAAAAAAAATATAGTATAATCGTTTCGTTAGTTCTTTATGAAACTTAAAAAGAAAGGAGAAATTATGAATAAAAACGAAAACAACGAAACAAAAATTGTTGTTTTAGGTGGTTTAGGAGAAGTCGGAAAAAATATGTATTGTGTAATGCATAAAGAT
>CAMYXG010000085.1 GCA_947303225.1 uncultured Caryophanales bacterium
ATCCATTAGATGTTATGACCTCAGGTAATTTTGTAAATTTAAAGATTCATCAAAAAATAGGTGGTTTTCAAAATGATTTATTTATTGATGGAGTAGATATGGAATACTGTCTAAAACTAGCAAGAAATCATTATAAAATCATGCGCTTTAATGATTTAGAAATAGATCATAATTTAGGAGATATTTGTTATAGAAAGTTTCTTTGGAAAGATTTGTTAATTACAAATCATTCAGCAATGAGACGCTATTATCAATGTCGAAACTATCACTATATTAAAGATGAATATGGAAAAGAATTTCCAGATTATTGTAATAGACTAGTAAAAGTAAAAGCAATCATCTTAGGTATTCTATTATATGAAAAGAATAAATGGGAAAAAATAGTGGCTTATTATAAGGGATACAAGGATTATAAGAAGGGAAAGAAAGGAAGAAGTTATGAGTAGGTTAGTAGAAAAATCAATCAACACAATAAAAGAAGAAGGGATTAAGTCTTTTGTTCAAAAAGGAACAAACTATATTAAACTAAGAACAGCAAAAGAAAAAGTTATCTATGGAGATATTTTAATAATTAATGGTTGTACACTTCCACATCCACAAAGATATAGAGTAGATCATCAAGTAGAACAATTAAGAGCTGCTGGTTTATATACAGATCGAATCAATTATGAAGTTTTAACATTGGATAAAATAAAATATTATCGTGGCTTTATTTTCTTCCGTTGCCCAATTACTCCAGAAGTAAAGGAATTCATTACAACAGCAAAAAAAGAAAATAAAACAGTCTTTTTTGATATAGATGATTTAGTAATTGACAAAAAATACACAGATACTATAGAATTTGTAAAAAATATGTCCAAAGAAGATAAGGCAGTCTATGATGATGGGGTAGAAAGAATGAATCAAACCCTACAAATGTGTGACTATTTAATTACAACAACAGAAGGATTAAGAGATGAATTAAAACAATATGGAAAAGAAATTTATATTAATCGTAATGTTGCTAGTGAAAGAATGGTTGAATTATCTCTAAATGCAATAAAAAAGAAAGAAGCACACGAAGACATCATTATGGGATACTTATCAGGTTCCATTACTCATAACCCAGATATTGAATTAATTAAACCAGCTTTAATGAAATTAATGAAAAAATATCCAAATGTAAAACTAAAACTAGTTGGAGAAATCGATTTACCAAAAGATTTTCAGGAACTAAAAGACCAAATAATCATAGAACCATTTATGGATTGGGAATATCTTCCAAAAGTTATTGCATCGTTAGATATTAATCTAGCTCCACTTGAAAAAAGTATTTTTAATGAAGCTAAGTCAGAAAATAAATGGGTAGAGGCATCTTTAGTAAAAACAGTAACTATTGCTAGCAATATAGGTGCTTTTCATAAGATGATAAAGAATGATAAAGATGGCGTATTATGTGAGAATAAGGAATCAGATTGGGAGAAAAAATTAGAAAAATTAATTACAGACGAAGAATATCGTAAATCATTAGCGGAAAATGCATACCAAAGAGTTATCAAAGAAAATACAACAATTTATTCTTCACATGGAATAGGAAAGTTTATTAGACAAAGATTAAAGAAAAACATAGCCTTTGTCTTACCGACTACGAACATCAGTGGTGGAGTAAATGTTGTGATAAGACATATTGCTATGCTAAAAAGAGCTGGTTATGATGTAACCGTGATTAATATGGATAATAACAATAATGATTTAGAAAGCAGATGGGGAGTAGTTAGAGTATTAAAAAAACATAAAACAAAGTATATGGGTCATTTTAATACTATGGTAGCATCACTTTGGGCAACATTGGAATTTGTAAAAAAATATCCTAATGTAAAGAATAGACTATACTTAGTACAAAACTTTGAAACCGATTTTGCAGATTTTGGAAAGTACATGAGAATAGAAGCAAATCATACCTATGAAGATGATACAAATGTAAAATATCTAACCATTTCAAAATGGTGTGAAAATTGGTTAAGGGATCGTTTTGAAAAGGAATCATCATATGCTCCAAATGGAATCGATCTAGAACAATTCTCATTTAAAAAAAGAGACTTTAAAGGAAAGATAAAAATATTAGTAGAAGGTAATAGTGAAGACTATTACAAAAATGTAGATGAAAGTTTTAAGATTGTAGAAAAACTAGAGAAAGATAAGTATGAAATACATTTTTTATCCTACCAAGGAGAGCCTAAAAAGTGGTATTATGTAGATAAATTTATGCATAAAGTACCATATCAAGAAGTAGGAAAAGTGTATCAAGACGCTGATATTTTAATAAAATCAAGTATATTAGAAAGCTTTTCATATCCCCCATTAGAAATGATGGCAACGGGTGGACTTGTTGTAGTAGCACCAAATGGTGGAAATACTGAATATATCAAAGATAATGAAAACTGTTTATTCTATGAACCAGGTAATATAGAAGAAGCAGTAGAAAAAATAGAATTATTATCAAAAGATAAGAGATTACGTGATAAATTAATCAAAAACGGCTTAGAAACAGCAAAATCAAGAGAATGGAAAAAAATAGAAAAAGATATTGTAAGTCTATACGAGGAGAAGTAAAATGTTGGAATTATCAGAACATAAAATTTATATCTATCTAGCAATAATCTTTGGTTTATTATTTGTCTTTATCACTCCACCTTTTCAGTCTCCTGATGAAGATAGTCATTTTAAAAAAGCTTATTTAACTTCTAAGGGAGTATTATATCCCACTGTAAAAGGTGAAAAATGTGGAAATGACTTACCAACAGATATGATTGACTATATTAAAGAAAAATTACACTACATTGGTGATCGTTATAAAAAATATCAATATTCAGAATTTGTAACAGATCAATATGGAACAATGAATCATGAAAAAAAATCTTTTAATGTTTATTCAACCGCACAAGTATTATTTGTGGCATATATTCCAGCAGCTATAGGAATTATAGCATCTAAGTTTTGTGCTATACTATTCGGTATGCAGAATGTGTCTGTTCCTTATATGTTATATTTTGCAAGAATTTTTTCTCTAATCGTTTCAATTTTTATCGTTTATCATGCCATTAAAATAACTCCAGTATTAAAGAAAACTATGACTGCAGTAGCTTTAATGCCAATGAGTTTATATCTCATGGGAATGGTTACATACGATAGCATCATTATTTCTATTTCTTTACTAACCATAGCATATCTACTTAGACTGATCTATGATAAGAAAATAAAAAAAATAACATATAAAGATATTTTAATTCTGATTGCACTAGGATTTATGTTATTGAATTATAAAATGGTATACTCAACATTATTTATTTTATTACTGTTTATTCCAAAAGAAAAATTCTCATCGATGAAGAAAAAAGTATTAAGTTTTATAATCATAGGCAGTTCTGTTTTACTATTAACAATAATCCTAAAAATACCAATTCTGTTGTTGCCAAAAGTAGTAGAAGGATCAGAAGAACTAGTAAATAGTCAACTTCACTTTGTATTAAATCATATCTTTAGATTTTTACATATTCTATATCGAAACATTATAGATCAGAGAGCTACCCAATTAACGGGAATGGTAGGAATGTTTGGATTAGTAGATACCTTTTTACCATTACCAATTGTTTTCTTCTATTTAGGATTCTTATTAATAATAGCTCTAATTGAGAATAGTGAGGATAAATATACAATTACCAATTGGATGAAAATATCATTATTATTTGCCATATCTTTAACAGTACTAGCTACCTTTTCTGCTATGTATATAAGTTGGACACCCAAAATATTTGGTAAAATTGGAACTTATGATTTAACTGGAGTACAAGGAAGGTATTTTATTCCAGTACTATTCCCAGCCTTACTAATTTTTACGAATAAAAGAATAAAAGGACACTATATTGACATAATAAAAAAACAATATGTCATAGGAATACTATTGACATTAATCATTTCCGAAATAACAATACTATTAAGATTTTGGATATAGGAGGTTTGAGATGAAACAAAAAGTATTATTAATAATCCCTGCATATAATGAAGAAGAAAATATATTAAATACATATAACACAATCAAAAACTATAATAAGAAGAATAAAACAAATTATGATGTAATAGTAATCAATGATGGATCGAAAGATGATACAAAAAAAATATTAGAAGAAAATCACATTCCTCATATCAACCTAATTCATAATTTAGGAATAGGTGGAGCAGTTCAAACTGGTTATAAATACGCTTATTCCAATGACTATGATATAGCAGTTCAGTATGATGGAGACGGACAGCATGATGTGAGATATGTTAAAAATATTATAGAACCAATTATAAAAAACAAAGCAGATTTAGTTATTGGATCAAGATTTGTAGAAGATATTGATACTTTTAAATCCACTTTTGCTAGAAGAATTGGAATAAAAATTATTTCTGCTTTTATGAAATTCTCAACAGGCAAAAAGATCTATGATACTACATCTGGTTTCAGAGCATGCACAAAAGAAATCATATATGACTTTTCTATATCATATCCAAGTGAGTATCCTGAGCCAATAACAACAGCAGAGATTTTAAAGAAAAAATATCGAGTATGGGAAATACCCGTTGAGATGAATGAAAGAGTAGGAGGAATATCTTCCATTCGTGCTTGGAAAAACATTTACTACATGATTAATGTTTGTTTAGCACTTTTAGCGATTAAAATAAGGAGGTATAAAAAATGTCACAGAGTTTAACAATTACATTAATTCTATCTTCTATATTTTTAATGTTACTAACCACATATGTTTTAAAAAAAGGTCGTATTCCAGAAAAGTATTCCCTTCTTTGGTATGGATTTTCTCTAATAATTTTATTAGTAGGATTATTTCCAAACATCTTTACATGGATTTCTAATAAATTAGGATTTGAAGTAATGTCTAACCTAGTAATCGCAATTATAATAGGAAGCCTATTATTACTAACAATGGCATTAACCATTATGGTTGCTGGTCAAAAGAAAAAAACAACAATGCTAATTCAAGAAGTTTCCATGCTAAAGGCAAAACTAGAAGCAGAAAGAAAATAATAAAATGAATCATACTTTAAAAAGAAATTTTATATGGAATATGATTGGTACCACTTTTTCATCCTTTAATTCATTATTTTTTATGATATTAGTAACAAGAATTAATGGAGTAAATGATGCTGGAATTTTTACCTTCGCCTTGTCAACTGCATGCTTATTTTATGTAATTGGAATCTATAGTGGAAGAACCTATCAGATAACAGAGACAAACAAAAATATTACTGATAGTGACTACTTTCATGCTAAATTTTTTACATGTATTTTGATGCTCCTTGTTTCATTATTATTCTGTTTGATAAGAGGATATAATCTGAATAAACAGTTAATTATAATAGAATTAACGTTATACAAAATATGTGAAGCATTAAGTGAAAGTACTTATGCTATCCTTCAAAAAGAAGATGAACTTCATAATGTGGGAAAATCTCTTTTTATAAAAGCAATTTTAAGCTTATTTCTATTTGGAATTGTAGATTTATTGACAAAGAACTTAGTTATTTCTTCATTCATTATTGTTTTATGTAATGTCTTTTTTATAGTTTTTTATGATTTAAGAAAAATAAGAAAACTACATTTTAAATTATC
>CAMYXG010000086.1 GCA_947303225.1 uncultured Caryophanales bacterium
GGCACGAACACTACAATCATCTCAGACTGTGTGAGCATGGACTTTCCTCAAGAAGCTTATTGCTTCCAGCGTTTGTCTATATATTAATTGTCATTCTCTACTTGATTATTTCTAGACTCATAAACCATTTTTTCTAACTGAGAAAGTCTACGCATAATATCGACATTCGTAACTTCACTACTACTTCTAGTATTTGAAGCAACTTCCATAGTAAGTTTAGAATTACGTAATTCTTGCTTTAAATTCATATTTTCAGCAATCAAATCAGCTTTTTCCTTCTCAAGATTATTAATAATCTCTAAAAACTGTTCATAATCCCCAATAATATCATCTAGAAATTGATCAACTTCCTTCAAGCGATATCCTCTAGTATCAATTTTAAAATTCTTTTCAAGGATATCTTGAGGCATAAGCTTAATTTTATTTTGATACATTCTATCACCAATCCCTTATATTAGTATTATGTCATTTCTTATTATTTTTGTCAATTGCTAAAGATAATACACTTAATTCAATATTAACAATTTTTGCCCGATGAATCATTTTATTAATAATTCGACTAATTTCAATCCCATTCATTTTCATCACCCACAACATAATAATACATTTATTTTAAAAAATCATGAATACGACAAAAATAGAAAAGAAAATACAATACAAAAATCTATGGTAAAAAAAGAAACTTTATAGTATAATGAATCATAGGTGATGAGATGAACTATCCAAGTGGTATCAAAAAAGAAAAAGAAAAAAATCTATTACTTGAAAAAACAAATTATAAAAATCGAGGAATGACATTAGAAGCAGACATCAACATATCGAATGAATATTATAGAGAAATAGATAAGGCATTTATTTATAAAAAACCAACACCAATAAAAATCACAAAAGTAGATTACCCATCACGCGATAAAGCTATAATTAAAGAAGCTTTTTTTACAATTCCATCTACTACAGACTATAATGGATTATATAACGGAAAATATATTGACTTTGAAGCAAAAGAAACAAAAAGCAAATCTTCTTTTGCACTTAGTAATATTCATCCTCATCAAATAAAACATCTAGAAAATATTTATCATCATGGAGGAATTGCATTTTTAATTGTAAGATTTACAACATTAAATGAAACATATTTACTTCAAGCCAAAGATTTCTTAAATTTTATAAAAGAAGAAGAAAGAAAATCAATTCCATTATCTTTCTTTAAATCATCTGGATATCAAATAAAAGATAGCTATAATCCAAGATTAGATTACTTAAAAATAGTAGATAGCTTAATTGGAGGTATATAAATGCAAAAAAAAGAAAAAAAAGGAACAAAAAAAAGAACAACTAAAAAAAATACAAAGAAAGTAATAAAGCCAAAAATAAATGGCTTAAAAATTGCTTTTACAATCTTAGCAATTACAATTCTATTAGCAGTTTATACAGTATTGGGATTCTCCTTTGCACTATTAGCAGGAATAGGAATTGCTATTTTAGTAGGCCTTTGGTATCTACTCTTTCAGCAAAATCTCAGTAAAAGAAAAAGAAGAATCCTTAGTATCTTATTAATTCTATTTTTACTAATTGGAATTGCTGGATTAGTTGCATTTAGTGCATTCATCTGGTATGTAAAAATGCAAGCAGATCCAAAATTTCAAACAGCAAAATTGAACACCCTTGAAATATCTAGAATATATGATGGTGAAAATCGAGAAATAGCAAAATTAGGTTCTGAAAAAAGAGAAAAAGTAACCTATGAAGAGTTACCAGAAGTTTTAGTAGATGCTATCATCGCAACGGAGGATTCAAGATTCTTTCAACATAATGGTTTTGATGCCCCAAGATTCTTAAAAGCAACAATCGGACAGATTACAAGAGGTTCAGGAGCAGGTGGTGCTTCTACTCTATCTATGCAAGTAGTTAAAAATAGTTTTACAGATAAATATGGTCAAAAAACATCAGGAGTATCAGGAATTGTCCGTAAATTTGAAGATATCTATCTAGCAATCTTTAAACTAGAAAAGAAATTCTCAAAAGAAGAAATCATTGAATTTTATGTAAATAATCACTTCTTAGGAGGAAACATCTATGGAGTTGAAGAAGCTGCCAATACTTATTTTGGAAAAAGTGTAAGTGACTTAAATCTAAGTGAAGCAGCCATCTTAGCAGGAATGTTTAAATCTCCAAACTTTTATCGTCCTACTGTAAATCCGATTAATGCAACTGATAGAAGAAAAACAGTCCTATACTTAATGCGTAGAGCTGGATATATAACAAAAGAAGAAGAAAAAATTGCTAATGCAATTCCTGTAGATTCTCTTACTTCTGAAATAAACACTTCAACTGAAAATCCATATCAAGGATACATTGATGCAGTTGTTGAAGAAGTACAAGACACCTATGGAGTAGATCCTTATACAACACCTTTACTAGTTTACACGAACTTAGATAGAGGAAGACAAGATGCCGTTAATGCTGTTTTAGCTGGTGAAAATTATAACTGGATTGATGATCGCGTGCAGAGCGGTGTAGCTGTATTAGAATCAGAAACAGGAAAAATATTAGCAATTGGAAATGGACGTAACATTAATGGAAGAAGCAATTCTAGTGCAAGAATATTGAATTATGCAACACAAATAAGACGTCAACCAGGTTCAACTGCTAAACCACTATTCGATTATGGTCCAGGTATGGAATATAATGGATGGTCAACTTATGAACAATTTGATGATTCACCATATTCATATTCAAACGGAAGATCAATTAAAAACTGGGATGGTGGATATTATGGACAAATTACCTTAAGAAGAGCTCTATCTGCTTCTCGTAATATACCTGCACTAAAAGCCTTTCAAAGCGTAAAAAATGAACAAATCAAAGAATTTGTTACAAACTTAGGTATCACACCAGAATTATGTAACTCTGGATATCAATATAACAAAGAAAAAGATATTTGTATTAATCCAAAAGACGCTACAGATACAAAAGAAACAATTGCTCTTCACGAAGCACATTCGATTGGAGCATTTACTGGTGTATCTCCACTAATTATGGCTGGTGCATATGCAGCCTTCTCGAATGGAGGTTATTACAACACCCCATATGCAGTAAATAAAATAGTATTTAGACAAACAGGCAAAACAGAAGAACATAATCCAGAACATAAACAAGTCATGTCCGACTCTACTGCATTCATGATTTCAAGTGTACTACAAGACGTTGCTTTGACTGGAGGAACACCACATAACGTAGCATGTAAAACAGGAACAACGAACTTCGATGAAGTAACCATGGACCGCTATAATATGCCAGGAGATGCTATCCGTGATTCCTGGGTAATCGGTTATTCTACAAAAACAACAATAGGAATGTGGTATGGTTATGACGATTTTACAAAAGACTCAATTGCTCAAGGATATGTATTACATAATGTACCAGCAACCATTCAAAAAGATCGATTATTTAATGCATTAGTTTCTGCTGGTGCTATGGAAGGAGATCGTGCTGAATTTTCACCACCACCAAGTGTTTCAAGAATTGCAGTTGCACCAGGGTCAAATCCTCCAAAACTAGCATCACCAGGAGGAGCCGCAGTATATGAATACTTCAAAAAAGGAACAGAACCAACAGAATATGATTTAACTACCTATAAAATTAGTGCTCCAGGAAACTTCAGGGCAACAGAAAGCAACGGAAAAGTTACATTATCTTGGTCTGCAGTATCTCCTGGAGAATTAGGAGATAGTTCCCATGGAAAATTTGGTTATAACATTTATAAAGATGGAGTATTAATTGAATGGAAAGATAAAACATCATATACTTATACAAATGGAAATCCTTATGGTACTTATTCAATCATTGCAACATATAAATCATATAATGATATACAAAGCGATCCTGCTTATTATAAATTAGAAAAGAAAGAAGAACCTAAACCAAAACCGATAGAACCAGAGGAACCAGAAGAACCAACTATAACATGTCCTTCAGACGCAAAACTAGAAAATGAAACTTGTATTTGTAATGATACAACTAAAACTTATGATGAAGCAACAAATACATGCAAATAAAAAAGATTCAACTAATTGAATCTTTTTTTTTCTCCTCTAAACATATATCATATAATCTACAATTTCTACAAAGAGGCTTAATTGCTTTGCAATAATATCTTCCAAACAAAACCATCTGTAAATGCCGTTTTCCCCATACATTCTTAGAAAAATAATTCATAAGTTTTTTCTCTATCGTCAAAACATCATCAGAGAAATCTGCCAACCCTAATCTCTTCGAAATCCTTTCAACATGTGTATCTACCGCAATCGCAGGTTCATGATAAAACTCACTCAAAAAAACATTAATTGTCTTTCTTCCAACACCAGGAAAACGAATTAAATCATCACGACTTCTAGGAACTATCCCATGATATTCATCAAAAAGAATTCTAGCAATCTCCTTCACATAACAAGCTTTTTTATGATGAGAACCCACTGGACGAATAATCAGTTCTAAATCACCCAAAGAAGCATTTTTTAAAGCATCCAAAGAAGGATATTCATGAAAAAGAATAGGAGTAACTTGATTAACCCTTTTATCAGTAGATTGAGCACTTAAAACAACCGAAATAAGTAATTCATAATCACTATGATACACTAATTCACATTTAGGATTAGGAAATAAATAATCAAAATATTCATCAATCCTACTCATCATCAAACCAATCCCAATCAATAATTTCTGTATCAATATTTTCTGCTTCAGAATTTTCTTTTTTTAACTTTTGATTTCTCTTCTTACGATTCTCCTCCACATCATGGCTTGTCTTTATTCCAGACTTTCCCCATTCATATAATATTTTATCAATATAACGTAAATTAGAAACTCCATTAAAAGTTGCTTCTCGAACGGCTTCTTTTATTAAATCTTCACTAATATGACTATCTAACCATGCTTTAATAATTTCATATTCCATAGGACTTAATGTACGTCCAAATTCTTTTTCAATTAATTCATAAACATTAGAATAATGAGACTCATCCACTGTATTAACTTCCTCCATCATTAGCAAAGATAACTTATCATAAAAATTATCTAATAAAACTACTTCCTCCATAACTCCCTTTTCATTTTTAGTTACCTCAACACGAATAAATCCCTTCTCCGTTAATAATCCAACATAATTCATAACTTCCTTTAAATCCATTCCTAAATCTTCACCAAACCGACTAGGATTAAAAGAACATTTTCCAAGATGATAAAGGTACATCAAAAAAACAAACTCCTCCATTTCCAAGTGTAATTTTTTATAATTTTTTAAGAAAAATAGAGGTATAACAATATTACCATCTTCGATTACTTTATTTATTTTTTTATTCATTAT
>CAMYXG010000087.1 GCA_947303225.1 uncultured Caryophanales bacterium
ATGAAGTGTGTTTTAGATACTTTTGGAAAGTTACCTAGAGAGGTATTCTATCAAAAAGGGAATCATGTTGTTTTTAATGAAGAATTATTTGGAAATTATGATGAAGGAGATTTTCAAAAATTATCTTCATTATTAGGAGGTAGATTATCTTTTTTGGTACAAGTATTATCTTTACATACCTATTATTATCAAAGAGGTGTAGAAAAGATGAAAGATACTAGTGAATATGAAAAACTTATTGAAGAAGATTTTAGTCATATTATAAATATGTTAGAAGATAGTCCAAATATGATAGAGCAAGCATATCAATGGAGTTTGCTATATCAAAAATATAAGAATAGAATTGTGGGTGAAAAGGGTGGATATCAGTATAGAAAATAGTATTCCTGAAGAATTAAAACAATATCAAGAGTATTTACAATATCAAAAAAATTATTCCTTATATACTATTGAGAGTTATTGTCATGATATTGTTGAATATTTGAATTGGTTAAAGGGAGAAAACTTATCTTTTTTAACAGTAGAGTATAGTGATATTCGCTTTTATTTGATGTATTTAAAGGATGAAAAAAATGATCATAATACGTCGATTAATCGTAAATTAAGTTCTTTAAGAAGTTTCTATAAGTATTTAGCAAATGAAGGAAAAGTAAAAACAAATGTTTTTTCTTTTGTAAATGGTCCTAAAAAAGATAAAAAGCTTCCAAGATATTTTGAATATAATGAATTAGAGGAATTGTTTTCTGTTCCTGATAGAAGGACTCCTATGGGACAAAGAGATTTATTATTATTAGAGATGTTATATGCTACAGGAGTTCGTGTGGGAGAATTAACTTCTATTAAAGTTTCTGATATTAATTTATCTTTAAAACAAATATTAATATTGGGAAAAGGAAATAAGGAGAGATATGTTACTTATGGGGAGTATTGTGAAGATGCTTTGAAGGAATATTTAAATGATGGTTATTCAAAATTGAATGTTTCTGATAGTCCATTCTTGTTTTTAAATCAGCATGGTGGAGTTTTAACAGAACGAGGAGTACGTTATATACTTGATCAATTAATAAAAAAGACTGAGATTCATAAAAATATATCTCCTCATATGATTCGTCATAGTTTTGCTACTCATTTATTAAATGAAGGATGTGATTTACTTACTGTTCAAAAGTTATTAGGACATGAAAGTATTAAGGCAACACAAATATATACGCATGTAACAACGGATCGTTTAAAAGAAGTTTATTATCATAGTTTTCCTAGAGCAAAGAGATAAATCAAGAAAATGGAAGCGAAATACTTTCATTTTCTTTTATATTTCGGTATAATGTTAGTAATGGTTCAAAAAAGGATGTGAACTTTTGTGATGAATGAATTTCATTCGAAAGAAGAATTATTCAAAAGAGTTTATCCAGCATTAAAGACACGTTATATTCAATTCTGTAGGTTAGGATATTCTGATGTTTCTGTTGAAGAAATATGGAACTATTTATCTAATCAATGGAAAAATGGAAATGATTTGATGCTTTCTGATATTGTGAATGATATTATGAATGTTACGTATGATGAGATAAAGGCTTTTTTGAATAATGAAAATACTATTTCAGACGACTTTTTTGAACAATAATAATAGTAGAGGTGATAACATGAAAAAGAAGCAAAAGAATGAAAAGAAACAAGTTGTTGCTCGTACCATTATTTTGTGTGTATTGGTTGTAGCAATTGGATTTTTGTTTGTTCCTCTTTTTGGGGGATTGAAGTTTGGGTTGGATTTACAGGGAGGATTTGAAATCTTATATCGAGCTAGTTCTATTGATGGTTCGAAGATGACTAGTGAAAAAATAAAAGCTACTTATAAAACATTAAGTAAGCGTATTGATAGCTTAGGTGTAAGTGAACCAGAAATCATTATTGAAGGAAATGATAAAATTCGTGTTAAGTTAGCAGGTGTTAAAAATCCAGAAGAAGCTAGGGCACAATTGTCAACTGTTGCTACATTATCATTCCGAGATACAGAGAATAATTTATTAATGAGTAGTGATGTATTGAAAGCTGGAGGAGCAAAGGTAAGTCAGGATTCTTCTGGAAATCCAGCAGTTTTACTAAGTGTTAAAGATAAAGATAAGTTTTATGAAGTGACTAGTAAAATTAGTTCACAAGAAAATAATAGTATTGTTATATGGTTGGATTATAATGAATTAATGGATAGTTATGAAAAAGAAAAAGGTCAATGTGGAACAAGTGGTTCTAATTGCTTAAGTGCTGCGACTGTTTCACAAGGATTTGCAAGTGATGTTATTATTCAAGGTAATTTTACACAAGATGAAGTAAATAATTTAGTTGATTTAATTAATAGTGGATCTTTACCAAGTAAATTAACAGAAATATCTTCTAATACTGTAGGAGCATCTTTTGGTAGTCAAACATTACAAACTACTTTGATTGCTGGAATTATTGCTGTTGGAGCAATTATGATATTATTAATGGTTATTTATCATTTTGCAGGATTTATTTCAGCAGTATCTATGTTCTTATATACATTCTTAGTATTCTTTGTATTTTGGGTTATAGGTGGAGTTCTTACTCTTCCTGGAATTGCAGCGCTAGTATTAGGAATTGGTATGGCAGTAGATTCTAATGTTATAACATTTGCAAGAATTAGAGAAGAATTACTAAAAGGAAAGAGTTTACCAAATGCTTTTAGAGAAGGATCTAAATCTAGTTTTAGTGCAATTATTGATTCTAATATTACAACGTTTATTGTAGCATTAATCATGTTCTTCTTTGGAGAATCTACCATAAAAGGATTTGCTACGATGTTAATGATTACTGTATTTGTAACAATGTTTACGATGGTATTTTTAACAAGAGCTTTATTAAAAATCTTTATTCATACAGATTTCTTTAATGATAAAACAAATTTATTTATTCATATTAAAAATGATGATATACCAGATGTTTCTAAAAATGAAGAAAGGGTTCCAAATAAATTTCATAATGTTAATTTCTTTAAACATAAAAATGCATTTATTGGAATGTCTATTATTCTTATTTTGATGGGTGGAATACTTGTAGGTACAAAAGGATTTGTTCTTGGAATTGATTATAAATCAGGTACTTCTATTGATATTATGAGTGAGAAAAAAATTACAAAAAAAGATTTGCAAGCTGATGTTAAGAAATTAGGTTATAAAGCAGAGTCTATTGAAATTAATGGAGAAGATGTTAATATAACTATTGATAAAACAATTGATGGAGACAATGTAAAAGATGTAGAAGATTATTTTGTAGATAAGTATGAAGCTAAAGTAAATGTTGGAATTGTTTCTAATATTGTTCAAAAAGAATTAATCAAGAATGCAGTACTTGCTGTTGTCATTGCATTAGTTGGAATTATTGTTTATATTTCCATTCGATTTAAATATAGTTATGCTTTGGGTGGTGTTGTAGCACTATTACATGATGTATTGATGATGTTTAGTATGTTTGCTATTTTCCGCTTAGAAGTTAATCCTATGTTTATAGCAGCAATCTTAGCAATTATTGGATATTCTATTAATGACACGATTGTATCTTTTGATAGAATTCGTGAAAATTTACAAGAAGCTAATCGTACTAAGATGAATGTTGAGAAGTTTGAAGAAATATGTAATCGTAGTATTCAAGAGACATTTACTCGTACTATTTATACTACTATTACAACTTTGCTTCCTGTTATTATTTTAATTGTATTAGGTTCACGTGGTATTTTTACATTTAATATGGCAATGCTATTTGGATTATTATCTGGTACTTATTCTTCTATCTTTATTGCTGCAGTTATTTTTATGGCACTAGAGAAGAAGAATATTGGTAAGAAGGCAAAACCTAAAAAGATTTATACAGATGATTATGAGGAGAAATTGGTAAAAGGAATAAATTGTTAATTGAGGGGAGATGAGTTCTTTGTCACATAATAAAGAAGATATTACAATTGATGATATATTAGAAAAAGCACGGGTTTATATTGAAGACGAAGAACAACTTGCTGTTATAGAAAAGGCTTATGTGTTTGCGAAAGATAAACATGAAGGGCAATTTCGTAAGAGTGGAGAAGATTATATTTATCATCCAATGAATGTTGCTTTGATATTAGTTTCTGTTTATGCAGATTATCAAACAATTTCAGCAGGACTATTACATGATGTTTTAGAAGATTGTGATTGTACTGTAGATGAAATGTGTGATGCTTTTGGAGAAGAAATAACAAAGTTAGTACAAGGAGTTACAAAACTAAGTAAAATTCATTTTTCAACTGAAAATGATTATTTAATTGATTATTATAAAAAAATTATAGTAGGAATGAGTGAAGATGTTCGTGTGATTATTATTAAACTAGCTGATAGGTTACATAATCTACGAACTCTTTGGGCAATTCCAGAAGATAGACAAAAAGTAAAAGCAAGAGAGGCATTAGAAATATTAGCTCCTATTGCACATCATTTGGGTATTCATAAAATTAAAAGTGAATTAGAAGATTTATCATTGAGATATTTAAAACCAGATGTTTTTTATGATATAGCAGAAAAATTAAATAAAACAAAGTTAGAGAGAGATAAAACAGTTTATGATATGCAGCAAGAAGTTACCAGTCTTTTAAATGAACATCATATTCCACATGAAATTAAAGGAAGGGCAAAATGTATTTATAGTATTTATAATAAATTAAATCGAGGAAAAAAATTTAGTGATATTTATGATTTATTAGCTTTAAGAATATTAGTAAATACAGAACAAGAATGTTATTTAGCACTTGGTTTGATTCATTCTAAGTTTCGTCCATTACCTAGAAGATTTAAGGATTATATTGCTATGCCAAAACCTAATATGTATCAATCTTTACATACTACTGTGTTTGGAATTGATGGATATTTGTTTGAAATACAAATACGTACATATGATATGGATGAGGTAGCGGAAAATGGTATTGCCTCTCACTGGGCTTATAAAGAAAATGGCGGAAGTAGAGTTGCTGCTAATTTACAATCTACAACAGAACAAAAACTACAATTTTTTAAATCTATTATTGATTTAAGTCATGATAAGATGACTAATGAAGAATTTGTTAATAGTGTTAAAGATGAAGTATTAAATAATAATATTTATTGTTTTACTCCTAAAGGTGATGTTATAGAGTTACCGAGAGGAGCTACACCATTAGACTTTGCTTATAAGATT